>JAUWSG010000043.1 GCA_030610155.1 Gammaproteobacteria bacterium | reverse complement strand
GCTGGCCTCAGATTGTGAAAACTATTTCCCGTTCAGCTCTTCATAATGCAGAAGTGAGTCAGTTGCTGGAGCAGTTAGCTGAAATTGATTTGCAACAATTACAGGGAGAATATCCCAATACTTTGCTTGTGTCGGCATTGAAGGCCCTGGATGAGAAAAGAAGAAACAATGCTATGCGGACATGGATAAAAAAGCTCGGGCTTCCATTGCCACAAGCAGTTCACCTGGAACATATTAATCATGATATATTGCTGGCACGAAATGATGCGCAGCCGGCAGTCAACTGGGCAGGATGTGTGCTCAGTCGCTATCGGGATCAGCTGTATGCCATGCGGCCCTTGCCTTCGCATGATAATAGCCAGTTATTCCAGTGGGATATGCAACGCAGCCTGACGATACCCAATATCGGGACATTATCTGCCAGAAGCGTAACAGGTTCCGGGTTTGCTCATACGAAGCTTGCAAATAATGATGCCGTCGATGGTGTAAGCATTCGCTTCCGCCAGGGAGGAGAGCAGTGCCGACCTTCCGGACGGGCGCACACACATGATCTGAAGAAATTATTTCAGGAGTTTAATGTGCCTTTCTGGGCGCGGGACAGGATTCCACTTGTTTATGTTAATAATACCCTGGCGGGTATTGTCGGCTATTGTTACTGTCAGGATTTTGAAGCCGGGGCAAATGAAACTGGTTACGAGATTACGTTCCAGGCATTTCACGATTGATACGAATTTTTGGAAAACACTAAATGAAAATCAGGTTTGTTATTGGGAAGAAAATGAAAGTTGTCTTGATGTTAACGTTGAGTCTATTGGTAAATAGTATTCTTTTCACTCACGTCGAGGCGGGAGTAGAAGATATGATGTTACGGGTTGAATTAAACAAACCAGATGAAGAGAAGCTTGAACCTCAGATTTACACGGTGGGTGCATTTAGTGTGGCCAGTGGAAAAGTGGGTCATTTTGATATTATTAATTTTCAATCTGAACTGGAAGGCGATATATGGGGGCTTGATTTTGGTCTGGGTTATGTCTTAAGTGGTAAATCTCCGTTGGTGGTGTATCTTGGATTTGGTTTTATGACGGGTTATAATAGCGATCAGAGTGAGTTCATACCGGGGTTTTACCCTGAAGTGGGTTTGTTATATGCACTCAAACAGGGGGTTGGTTTTACCGCGACCGCAAAGCGATATTATAACGTCTATGAAGAAGAGACAGATGCCATTATGCTTGGTTTGGCCCTGAAGTATTAACCCGCATTTCTCACCGGGATGACAAATCCTCATTTGATCTTCGCCTGCGACCCACATGGATGCATTTCATCAATCCAAATCTCTACGCGAGGAGTTTGCCCCCTGTGAGAAACGTGGGTTAAAAGCGTAGTTTCTATAAGTACTTCAATTTAATCCGTTTATACTAATTTCCGTTGAGGAAATTCTGTCTTTCTGCTATTGTTCTACCTTCTTGTAACTCACCTGATTTCGAGGTGCAGCTCGTCTGGGTAAAATGACCAAATACATATTTATAACCGGTGGTGTTGTCTCGTCCCTTGGTAAAGGGATTGCCGCCGCTTCTCTCGCCGCCATACTTGAATCTCGCGGTTTAAAAGTTACCCTTTTAAAATTAGACCCTTACATAAATGTTGACCCCGGGACCATGAGCCCGTTTCAGCATGGTGAAGTTTATGTAACGGAAGATGGGGCAGAAACCGATCTGGATCTGGGGCATTATGAACGCTTTGTTCGTACGAAAATGCATCAACGTAATAATTTCACCACAGGTCGCATATACGAAACAGTGATTGCCAAGGAACGCCGTGGCGATTACCTGGGGGCAACGGTGCAGGTTATTCCCCACATTACGGATGAGATTATTCATAGCATCAAAGAGGGCGCCGGGGACGTTGATGTCGCGATGGTGGAGATCGGCGGCACGGTAGGTGATATTGAGTCATTGCCTTTCCTGGAAGCAATACGTCAAATGGCCATGTCTTTGCCAGGGCAGACCCTGTTTATGCATTTGACACTGGTGCCGTATATTGCCGCGTCCGGTGAACTCAAGACCAAGCCGACCCAGCACTCCGTGAAAGAATTAAGATCGATCGGTATACAGCCGGATATTCTGCTATGTCGTACAGATCGTCCGCTACCCGAAGATGAACGGCGTAAAATTGGATTATTTACCAATGTTGAAAATCGCGCTGTCATTAACGCGGTTGACGTAAAGAGTATTTATACCATTCCCCTGTTTTTGCATAGACAACACCTGGATGACATTGTTGTGGAGAAGCTGGGCCTTAATCCTCCAAAGGCAGATTTATCCGAGTGGGAAGCGGTAAAAAGTGCATTAGCTGATCCAACGGGCGAAGTCACAGTGGCGCTGGTGGGGAAATACATTGATCTGGCAGATTCCTATAAGTCATTGACTGAGGCCCTGATTCACGCCGGAATACATACTCAGACCAAAGTTAATGTCACCTATATTGATTCAGAGGATATCGAAAAAGAAGGGCTGGATAGTCTCAAGGACGCGGATGCTATTCTGGTTCCCGGTGGTTTCGGTGAGCGTGGTATAGAAGGAAAAATTCTGGCGGTGCGATATGCCCGGGAGAACCAGGTTCCTTATCTGGGCATTTGCCTGGGTATGCAGGTCGCGGTCATTGAGTTTGCGAGGAATGTTGTCGGATTGGCAAATGCGCATAGTACCGAGTTTGATAAAAACACACCTGATCCGGTTATTGCCTTGATTACAGAATGGAAAACCGCTGAGGGCAAAGTTGAAAAGCGCGATTCAGGTTCGGATCTTGGTGGAACCATGCGATTGGGTGGCCAGGATTGCCGTATGGCAAGTGATTCCAAGGTGCACCAGCTATATGGCAAGGATATTGTCAAAGAGCGTCACCGTCATCGTTATGAGTTTAATAATAATTATCTTGAGAAACTGGAAGCAGCAGGTTTAAAAATTGCTGGCAAATCAATTGATGGCAAATTGATGGAAATTGTCGAATTGCCTGACCATCCGTGGTTTATCGGGTGTCAGTTTCATCCTGAATTTACCTCAACACCCCGTGATGGCCACCCATTGTTTACCGGGTTTATTCAAGCTGCTCGTCGTCACAGTTCGTCTGCTGAGAATGATAAAGTTCAACAGGAACAGGCTATCAACGTATGAATTTATGTGGATTTGAAGTTGGCCTGGACAGGCCATTATTTCTTATTGCCGGCCCGTGTGTGATCGAAAGTGAGCAGCTGGCTATTGATACTGCGGGCCAGTTAAAAGAATTAACATCAGCGCTGGGTATTCCATTCATCTATAAATCATCCTTTGATAAGGCGAATCGGTCATCAAGTAAAAGTTATCGTGGTCCGGGAATGGAAGAGGGCCTACGGATATTACAGTTAGTAAAAGACCAGATTAAAGTACCGGTGCTGACGGATGTGCATGAAGATACTGCGCTTGAAGAAGTTGCTGATGTGGTGGATGTATTCCAAACCCCGGCATTTCTTTGTCGGCAAACAAATTTTATTTTAAAGGTTGCCAGACAGGGCAAGCCGGTGAATATCAAGAAAGGACAGTTTCTGGCGCCCTGGGACATGACTAATGTGGTTGATAAGGCGCGTGAAACAGGCAATCAACAAATTATGGTGTGTGAGCGCGGTGTATCGTTCGGTTATAACAACCTGGTTTCCGATATGCGGTCTTTGGCCGTCATGCGAGAGACGGCTTGTCCGGTAGTGTATGACGCGACACATTCAGTGCAACTGCCTGGTGGACAGGGAGCGGTATCGGGTGGGCAAAGAGAACATGTACCGGTGTTGGCACGCGCCGCGGTGGCGGCGGGTATATCCGGCATTTTTATGGAAACGCATCCTGATCCGGAAAAGGCCTTGAGTGACGGCCCAAATTCATGGCCACTGGCCAGAATGGGTGAACTGCTGGAAACGTTAATCAAACTGGATGCCGATGTTAAAGCAGCCGGATTTATTGAAAATAGTTTGTAATACCGTAAAAAATAATTAATGGAGAAATAAATCAGCAATGAGTTCGACAATAAAAGAAATATGCGCACGCGAGGTGATTGATTCACGTGGTAATCCGACAGTAGAAGCAGATGTTATTCTGGATTCAGGCGTGCTTGGGCGTGCATCTGTTCCGTCAGGCGCGTCTACAGGTTCTCGCGAAGCAATAGAGTTACGTGATGGTGATAAAAAACGTTATGGTGGCAAAGGTGTACTCAAGGCCGTCAATAATGTGAATACAGAAATTCGCACCGCCCTGATTGGTCAGGATGCCAGTCAGCAGGCCCTGATTGATAACACCATGATCGAATTGGACGGCACACCGAATAAGGCGCGTTTGGGCGCGAACGCGACACTGGCCGTTTCGATGGCGGTCGCCAGGGCATCTGCAATTGAAGCGGGCCTACCGCTTTATAAATATTTAAATACCGATGGTAGCTGGATATTACCTGTACCAATGATGAATATTATCAATGGCGGTTCACATGCAGATAACAGTGTTGATATACAGGAGTTTATGGTGGTCCCTGTTGGTGCACCATCAATATCAGAAGCAATACGTTATGGTTGCGAGATTTTCCATGCTTTGAAAAAGGTATTATCAGATAAAGGTTTAAATACGTCGGTTGGTGATGAAGGCGGTTTTGCACCGGACTTGTCATCTAATGAAGAAGCCATCGAGGTTATTCTCGAAGCAATCCGTATCGCGGGTTTTCAGGCCGGCAAAGATATTTTTATTGCAATAGATGCTGCTAGTTCTGAATTTTATAAAGACGGAAAATATGTGCTCGCATCAGAAAACAGGGAAATGGATGCAGGGGAATTTGTCGATTACCTGGCTGGCTGGGTTGATAAATATCCTATCATTAGTATTGAAGATGGTCTGGATGAGAGTGACTGGGAAGGTTGGGCGATATTATCAGAACGCCTGGGTAAACGCGTGCAGTTAGTAGGGGATGACCTGTTTGTTACCAATACAAAAATATTGAAACAGGGCATTGATAAAGATATTGCAAATTCTATACTTATTAAGGTAAACCAGATTGGTACCTTGACCGAGACCATGGCGGCAATCAGTATGGCAAAAGAGGCGTCTTATACGGCTGTTATCTCGCATCGTTCCGGAGAAACAGAAGATACCACGATTGCTGATATTGCCGTTGCAACCAGTGCCGGACAAATCAAGACAGGCTCATTGTCACGTACTGACCGTGTTGCAAAATATAATCAATTATTACGTATAGAACAGGAGTTGGGTGATAAGGCGGTTTATGCGGGTCGGAGTGCTTTTTCACATATCTAGACATTTATAGAAATATAAAGGCAAGATGAAACTGATAATTGCAATTTTGGCTGTGTTGTTTATTTCCCTGCAATATAAATTATGGGCGGGTGAAGGCAGTGTTGCCAACGCCTGGCATCTTGGCCAGAAAATTGCGATGCAAACAGAAAAAAATAGTCTACTAGCAAGACGTAACCAGATGCTGGAAGCTGAGGTAAAAGATTTGAAAAAGGGAATGAAAGCCGTTGAAGAACGTGCACGCATTGAGCTGGGTATGATCAAAAAAGGGGAAACCTTTTACCAGGTCATCGAGTAGTTATCGACGGGTGGTTAACAAATGACCGGTGAGTCTGTCGCAACAGGGAAAAATATCAACCGTATCTGGGCGGTTGTGCCAGCAGCTGGCGTGGGTTCACGTATGGGACTTGATAAGCCCAAGCAATACGTGGAACTGAACGGCATACCGATCATCGAACATACCTTGTCTCGCTTGAATGCTCACCCCCTGATTGAAGGTATTGTTGTCGCGATATCCCCTGAAGATAATATTTGGCCATCACTGGGTATTTCTCTAGACAAGCCCATGGTCGTTGTTGATGGCGGTCAGGAAAGATGTCATTCAGTCCTCAATGGTTTGACACATCTGACGGGTGAAATATCCTCTCAAGACTGGGTGCTGGTACATGATGCTGCACGGCCTTGTCTGCGTTTGTCAGATATTGATAAATTAATACAAGCGTTAAAAGATCATCCTGTGGGCGGCATTCTCGCTTGCCCGGTACGGGACACGATGAAACGCAGTAACGAAAATAGTGATGTCATCGAAACAGTTGAACGGAATAATCTATGGCATGCATTAACACCTCAAATGTTTCGCCTGGGCGTGTTGAAGTCTGCATTACTTGCTGCGCTGGATAGCGGTAAAATCATTACCGATGAAGCATCCGCGATTGAATTCAATGATATGGCTCCGCATCTGGTCGAAGGCAGTCGTGACAATATCAAGATTACACAGCATGAGGATTTATCCCTGGCTGAATATTATCTGAAAAAACAGGGGCAAGAGACATGAGAACCGGTCATGGTTATGATGCACACCAGTTTGAATCAGGGCGGCCTCTGGTTCTGGGGGGCGTAACAATTCCTTATGAGCAGGGTCTGGCAGCGCATTCGGATGGTGATGTGCTGATTCATGCATTATGTGATGCCTTATTAGGTGCGGCGGGTCTGGGCGATATAGGCAAGCATTTTCCCGATACCAGCGCAGAATTTAAAAATATTGATAGTCGTATTTTGCTACGTGATGTCATTAAAAGTATAAAATCCCATGCACTTTTGGTCTCAAATGTTGATATGACGATCATTGCGCAAAGACCAAAACTAATGACCTATATCGAAGAGATGAGAAGTAATCTTGCCAGCGATCTCGAGATTGATGTGCAAAGAGTCAATGTAAAAGCGACAACAACAGAGGGTATGGGTTTTGAAGGGCGTGGTGAGGGCATATCTGCTCACGCTGTTGTTCTTCTAGATGAATAATATTTCCTGTTTTTTTCGTCCCTGCTTTAGTTAACAACTTCGTTAAAAAGGTATGCTCGTGGATTCACTGGCTTATGTAACCTCATCACCTGTCGCCACCGCACAAATCAAACACTCACCAGATGATTTCCGGGTAGACGAAATATTGGGCTTTGAGCCTGACGGTGAAGGTTACCATGTATTTTTACAAATCCAGAAACGTGGTCTTAACACGGAAGATATCGTTAATATGCTGTCACGGTTAGCTGATGTGCGTAAGGTGGATGTCGGTTACTCTGGTCTTAAGGACAGGAATGCGGTCACGAGCCAATGGTTTAGTGTGAATATCACGGGTAAAACTGAACCCGACTGGCGTTCACTGGAAAGTGAAAATATTCACCTGCTAAACATCAGCAGACATAAACGTAAACTCAAAAGAGGCACGCATCGTGAAAATACGTTTATGCTTTTGTTGCGCAATATAACGGGCAGCCGGGACGATATTGAACAACGCTTGAAACGAATTCAGTCAGAGGGTGTTCCAAACTATTTTGGGGAACAGCGTTTTGGCCGGAATTACTCGAACATCGAAAAGGCCGGGAAAATGCTGGACGGTGTTATCAAAGTTAAAAGCCGTCTCAAACGTGGACTTTATTTATCTGCTATTCGCTCTATGCTGTTTAACGTTATTTTGTCCCATCGCGTGGAAAATAAAAGCTGGAACAAGGCAATTCCGGGTGAATTGCTGGTGCTTGATGGCAGTCATAGTTTTTTTCAATACGAAGAAGAGGATGGCTCAATAAACCAACGGGTTGAAACCGGTGATGTTCACCCGAGTGGGCCCCTGTGGGGGAAGAGAAAGGGTAACAGAGACAAGTTTGATTTTGATCATGCTTTTTTCGAGATTGAAAACGCCATCCTTGAGAAATATAAACATTGGTGTGATGGTCTGGAACGAGCCGGACTGGAATATGATCGACGTTCGCTACGATTACCTGTATCCCGATTAACATGGGAATTCGTTGGGCAGGATGATTTACGCTTGCAGTTCACTCTGCCGACCGGGTGTTATGCCACAGTGGTGCTCCGGGAGATCGTTAAGTACTGAATTTCACCGCAAAGGCGCAAAGGACGCAAAGTTTTTGTTTTAAAAATAAATATTCTTTGCGTCCTTTGCGCCTTTGCGGTGAAAAAATGCTTTTAGGCTAAAGCCTCTTGAGCAAGATATACACCGCGCCAATGCCACCGTCGTTTGGTTGGGCGGAACAAAATGCCATTACCTGCGGGATTTGCCTTAGCCAGGTATTCACCTTGTTTTTCAGGATGGGTAATTCGGATTTTGCGCCACGCCCTTTTCCATGTATGACCTTCACACACCGATAACCTGAGGACAAGCTATGATTCAGGAATGCCGTTATTTCTGCAGATGCATCTTTGACGCGCATGCCATGCAGATCCAGTTCCGCCTCGATTTCAAACTGGCCACGGCGCAATTTTCGTAGCAGCTTGTTTTGCGGGCCCGGGCGGGAAAATATTAAAATATCTGCTGCGGTTACTTCTTGTGAAATTTCAGTTTTTATATCAAATTCATTGATGAGAGAATCATCTGAACTGTTGTGCTCCCGGACGGGTGTTTTCTTTGTTTTTGTCGTGGTTTTTGGGAGCTCGATTTTTCTGTTTTTTTGGCGCAGTGGTGTGGTGTTTTTTACCGCAGAGCGAAAAAGGTTAATATCTTCATCGGTTAATTTGTCTTTCTTCGAAGCCATATTATGTGATTGACCGCTTTGCATGAAATAAAGTGTCCTAATTCTAACAATTTATTAACATACTAGGCATAAAATTCGAATCATGGTGGGTATTTAGTAGTAGAATTCCGGTTATTCTTCGGTGTTTAGTGATGCAAGGTTATCTATGAGAATATTGGTAAGTAATGACGATGGTTATCAGGCGCCGGGAATCGAATGTTTAGCCGCTGAATTGGCCGATATCGCAGAAATCTGTGTTGTTGCACCCGATAGAAATCGAAGTGGCGCGAGTAACTCGCTGACACTGAGTAATCCAATCCGTATAAGTGAAGCAGAAAATGGATATTTTTATGTTGATGGTACACCAACAGACTGTGTTCATTTGGCGATAACGGGCTTGCTTGAGCAAGAACCTGATATGGTTGTCTCGGGAATCAACTCGGGTGCAAATTTGGGGGATGATGTATTATATTCCGGCACAGTAGCAGCGGCGATGGAAGGCCGGTTTCTGGGCTTGCCCGCAATTGCTGTCTCATTGGTAGGGCCGAATGCAAAAAATTTTACAACGGCAAGCAAGGTCGTGAAATTTATCATTCAACGTTTACTGGATGACCCGCTGCCAGCGGATACAATATTAAATATCAACGTACCTGATGTGCCATGGACAGATTTGAAAGGTTTTGAGGCGACCCGACTCGGGCATCGACATAAGTCTGAGCCTGTTGTGAAAGATACGGACCCTCGTGGCCTGCCCATTTACTGGGTTGGACCGCCGGGTGCGGAACAGGATGCGGGGCCTGGAACTGATTTTTTCGCCGTGAATAACAATATGGCTTCTATTACACCGATTCATATCGATTTAACACAGTATGCAGCACTGGACGAAGTTTCCGGTTGGCTCAAAGGCATTACGTTATGATTGCAAACCATCGCGGCATTGGTATGACATCAATGCGTACCCGTGAGCGCATGATCAAGCGATTAAAGGATGAAGGAATAGAGAACAAAGCGGTGCTTGATGTCTTCAGGAATACACCAAGACATATTTTTGTCGATGAAGCACTTGCCAGTCGTGCTTATGAAGACACTGCATTGCCTATCGGTCATAGCCAGACAATTTCACAGCCCTATATCGTTGCGCGTATGACAGAAGTTTTGCTTGGAGAGCAGGGTGAAGACCTGCCACGCAAAGTGCTGGAGGTGGGAACAGGTTCCGGTTATCAATCTGCGATATTGGCGCAATTGGTTGAGCAGGTTTATACAACAGAACGAATACGGGCATTATTACTTCAGGCGCAGAACCGATTTTTTGATCTGGGTTTACGCAACATAAAACACCGGCATAGTGATGGTAGCTGGGGTTGGCCTGAGAATGCACCCTATGATGCCATTATGGTAACAGCGTCTCCGAATGAAATCCCGCAGGCATTACTTGAACAACTTAAAATCGGCGGAAGGCTTGTTATTCCGGTAGGGGATTATGCGGAGCAACGCTTAATGTTAGTGACGCGTACCGCTTCGGGTTATGAGGAAAAAGTACTGGACCGTGTTCGATTTGTTTCTCTGCTGGGTGGAAAGCAATAGTGCGAATTTTCTCTTCTCTTTATGAGAGAGTCTTAAAATGGGCGGGCCATCGACACGCGTTGTGGTATTTGATTGTACTTAGTTTTATGGAAGCCTCTTTTTTCCCCGTCCCTGTCGACATTCTCCTGGCGCCGATGGTCATTGCTAACAGGAAAGCGGCCTGGCGTTATGCGGCAATCACGACGATTGCCTCCGTCGTCGGGGGTGTTTTTGGTTATCTCATTGGCATGTTCGCATTTCAGCTGGTTGAGCCACTACTTCACGATTTTGGATTATGGGAAGACTTTCAGAAGGCGCAGGAATGGTTTACAGATTGGGGATTCTGGGCGTTACTTGCTGCAGGCTTTTTACCTATTCCATACAAGGTTTTTACCATTGCAGCCGGTGTTTTATCCATGTCATTAATTCCTTTTATCCTTGCGTCCCTTATCGGGCGTGGGGGGCGGTTTTATCTCGTGGCCGGTGTTTTGGTGCTAGGTGGCGAGAAACTGGAACGTTTGCTGCACAAATACATGGACTGGATGGCATGGTTTATTATTATTGCAGTCGGGATTTTTTTCATATTACACTAATCAGAATGGATGAACGGGAACCTGTTTCTTGAACATTTGTCTCAACCTACACAGTATAGGGATTAGGGTGCGTTGTTAAAACGATATATAGTCAGTATTTGTTTACTTGGTTTAATACTACTTTTGCCTGCATGTGGTAATCATACCTATCATATTGTGAAGTCAGGCGATACTTTATACTCCATCGGGTGGGCATACGGTTATGACCATAAGCAGATTGCAGCATGGAACGGTATAGATGAACCTTTTTCAATTCATACGGGTCAAAAAATAAGACTGACTCCATCAGATAATAAATCTGTAAAATCCGCTAATCAAAAGGTCGTCGATGTTTCCGTTAACAAACAGGCTGTCGGTAAAAGAAACAGCACATCTACCCGTGCAGCCAGGAATGGAAAATCCAGTGTAGTCAGCAAGCCGACAAAAAAATTAGCCTGGAAATGGCCAACAACCAGTAAAAAAGTAGTACAATATTTTTCAGAGTCTGATATCAGGAAAAAAGGCATCAATATTGCCGGCCGCAACGGACAGAGTATCAACGCGGCGGCGGCGGGACGTGTTGTTTATAGCGGCACTGGGCTGATAGGGTACGGAAGACTTATTATTATTAAACATAATAATAAGTTTCTAAGTGCTTATGCGCATAATAGAGAATTACTTGTTAGAGAAGGTGATCAAATAAGGCGAGGACAAAAAATTGCGACCATGGGGAGTTCGGGTACTAGCCGGGTCATGTTGCATTTTGAAATAAGGCGAGACGGGTTACCTGTAAATCCGTTACACTACTTGCCGAAGAAGGGTTAGCCCGCGTTTCTCATCAGGGGGCAAGATGATCGCGTAGAAATTTGGTCGTACAAGGGATTTTCTGAGGGAGCGCAATACAGGTCGTATTGCCGACTGAAGAAAATGCCTTGTACGATCAAAGATCAAGTGAGGGCTCGTCATCCTGGTGAGAAACGCGGGCTTAAGATATAGTAGGTGGTCATACATTGTAGTATTTGTGCAAAATAAGTATTAGTATTGAACAGGGTGGTGAAATGCTGGACAATAATGACAAGGTGGATGAGTTGGTTGAAGAAGAAGGTGTCGATGTTCTTCTGAAAGACGACGATACAATCGTCGATGATTCAGAATCATCGGACAAGGATGTTGCGCACAAAGAAGTTGTCAAAGCAGGTAAAGGCAAAACCAAGAAAACATTCTCGGCAGGAGAAGCATCAGAAGGAGAACTGGATGCTACCCGGCTTTACCTTAGTGAAATTGGTTTTTCTTCCCTTCTGACGGCTGAAGAAGAAGTCTATTATTCACGCTTGTCACAAAAGGGTGATGATAAAGCGCGCAAACACATGATTGAGTGTAATTTGCGTCTGGTCGTCAAGATTGCTCGTCGTTATCTAAATCGAGGCCTGGCATTACTGGATCTTATCGAAGAGGGTAACCTGGGGCTAATACGTGCAGTTGAGAAATTTGATCCTGAACGTGGCTTTCGTTTTTCAACCTATGCAACCTGGTGGATACGTCAGACCATAGAACGCGCGATCATGAATCAGACTCGCACGATTCGCTTGCCCATTCATGTGGTAAAAGAAATAAATATCTATCTCAGAGCCGCCCGACACCTGGCGCAGACACTGGACCATGAACCCAGCGCCGAAGAAATTGCGAAATTACTGGATAAACCCATTAATGACGTTAAAAGGATGCTTGGTCTGAATGAACGTGTTACTTCCGTTGATGTACCCGCTATCAAGGACACTGATAAATCCCTGCTCGATGCCATCCCGGATGAGAGTAATGTTGATCCGGCTACATTGCTTCAGGATAGTGATATCAGAGCCAATATTGAAACCTGGCTATACCAGCTGAATGAAAAGCAACGAGAAGTGGTCGAGCGTCGATTTGGTCTTAATAGCCGGGATATTTCTACTCTGGAAGAGGTAGGGAATGAGCTCGGGGTGACGCGTGAGAGAGTCAGGCAAATACAAATGGAAGCACTAAAACGTTTACGTGAAATCATGGAGCGAGAAGGTTATTCAGTGGACAATCTCTTTAAATAAGCCTTCGCGTTACTCTGGTCAATAAGTAAACAATTCGGACCGTTTCTGGTTCCTAATCCCCAAATCAATCATTCGTAGCGCGCGTATTTTTAGTCATACCCGGCGGGTACACCATTAAGACTGTGAAATGTGGGCTAATTTTGCATCATGGCTGCCGCCACGTTTCTGCCATCCGAAGCCAAAATACTGAATGTACGGCAGGCCGCGCCGGTATCCATGATTTCCAGGCCTATTCCATTTTGGTAGAAAGAAGCCATCCAGGATTGATCCGGGAAACAAATAGAATGACCCGTGCCTAGAATAATGACTTCCGGTTGCAAAGAAATCAGTTGCTCGGCGTGCTGGGCATTGAGGTCGGTTATAGATTTCGGTGACCAGTCTTTAATCAGGCTGTTTGAGGTTAGAATAAAGCTGTTTTCCAGTATTTCTTCCTGAAATTTGCCTGAAGCAGGCGCGGATTCCTCCAGAATCTCAGATGACGAGCGGGGGAACGCAATTGTAATTCGCCCTGGCGCGTAAGACCGTATAAAATACCCTTCTGTATTTATATCGACACTGATTTTCATTAGATTTCACTGTGTTGGAAGAATTGAACGTACATTTTACTCGAAATAAGAAGCAATTAGGAAGAACTGTATTGATTGAAGATTTTCCCAGAATAAAGCGCCTTCCACCTTATGTTTTTAATATCGTCAATGAGCTCAAGTTCAAAGCTCGTGCCAGAGGCGAAGATATTATCGATTTTGGTATGGGGAACCCTGATCAGCCAGCGCCTGCGCATGTAGTTGAAAAGCTTATAGAAGCCGCACAACGCAGCGATACGCACCGATATTCGATGTCACGTGGTATCCCCAGGCTGCGTAGGGCGATAGCGAACTGGTATCAGGATCGCTACAGTGTTGAGATTGATCCGGAACTGGAAGCCATCGTCACAATTGGTTCAAAAGAAGGGCTGGCGCATCTGGCACTTGCGACAGTGGGGCCAGGTGATGCAGTGCTGGTACCGAATCCGTCTTATCCGATTCACCCTTATGGGTTTGTGATTGCCGGTGCTGATATTCGCCATGTGCAGATGCTCCCCGGAGTAGATTTTTTTGATGAGCTTGAAAAGGCGATAAAAGACACCTGGCCAAAACCGAAAATGCTGGTGTTGAATTTCCCTGGAAATCCGACGACCCAATGTGTAGAACCCGATTTTTTTGAGAAGGTCATTAAAATTGCAAAAGAGCAGGGGATCTGGGTAGTACACGATATTGCTTACGCCGATATCGTGTTCGACGGTTACAAGGCACCCTCAATTCTGGCAGTACCTGGTGCAAAAGAGGTCGCGGTAGAGTTCTACTCTTTATCGAAGAGTTATAATATGCCGGGTTGGCGCGTCGGTTTTATGTGTGGCAATAGAACACTGGTTTCGGCTCTTGCTCGCATCAAGTCCTATCTTGATTATGGTATGTTTACACCGATCCAGGTTGCGGCAATCGCCGCTCTGGAAGGGCCGCAGGATTGTGTATCTGAGATTGTGCAACAATATCAAAATCGCAGAGATGTTTTATGTGATGGATTGAACGCGTGCGGCTGGCAAGTAGAAAAACCCAAAGCCACAATGTTTGTTTGGGCACCTATTCCTGAACAATACCAGCATCTGGGTTCACTGGAGTTTTCAAAAAAATTACTTAATGACGCTAAAGTGGCCGTTTCACCTGGTATTGGTTTTGGTCAATATGGTGATGATTATGTGCGATTCGCATTAATAGAAAATGAACATCGCAGTAGACAGGCCATCAGGAACATCAAAACGATGTTCAGAAAAGACAGTGGCAATGTTTAGAAAATAAAATGAACCGTAAAATGAGGATGAAGATGTGAAGCCGGTTAAAGTTGGACTTTTGGGGCTAGGTACAGTCGGTGGTGGCACCCTGAAGGTTCTGTCAAGAAATGCACAAGAAATTTCACGTCGGGCAGGATGTGATATTGAAGTCGTTATTGCGGCAGCACGTGATATCAATAAGCCCCGTATTTGTGACGTTGAAGGTATTGCTTTAACGACCAATCCACAGGATGTTGTTGAACACCCTGATGTGAAAGTGGTTGTCGAGTTGATTGGTGGAGAGGATCTGGCGCGCGATCTTGTCATGAAAGCCATTGCCAATGGCAAACATGTTGTCACTGCAAACAAGGCGCTGATTGCAAAACACGGCAATGAAATATTTGCCGAGGCACAGAAAAACGGTGTGATGGTGGCATTCGAAGCCGCGGTTGCCGGTGGTATCCCGATTATCAAGGCGATCCGCGAAGGTTTGGCAGGAAACCATGTTGAATGGTTGGCGGGGATTATAAATGGCACAGGTAATTTTATTCTGACTGAAATGCGTGATAAAGGACGGGACTTTGCTGATGTGTTAGCCGAAGCTCAAAGTCTGGGTTACGCAGAGGCAGATCCGACTTTTGATGTTGAAGGAATTGACGCTGCACATAAGCTTACGATTCTGGCATCGATAGCTTTTGGGATTCCTTTGCAATTTGAGAAAGTTTTTACCGAAGGTATATCGAATATTACCCAGGAAGATATGAGTTATGCAGAGCAGCTGGGGTATCGTATAAAGCACCTCGGCCTTGCCCGTAAAACTGCGCAGGGAGTCGAACTTCGTGTGCATCCGACATTGATTCCGGAAAGGCGATTAATTGCCAATGTTGATGGCGTGATGAATGCGGTGTTGGTCAATGGCGATGCTGTCGGGCCGACGCTTTATTATGGTGCCGGAGCCGGAGCAGAACCAACAGCGTCTGCTGTTGTTGCAGACATTGTCGACGTAGTTCGTACGTTAACATCTGATCCTGAGAACCGGGTGCCTCACCTGGCATTCCAGGCAAACTCATTATCTGATATTCCCATCTTGCCAATGGGCAAGGTTGAAACGGCTTATTATTTAAGAATGCAGGCTGAAGACAAACCGGGTGTGTTGGCTGATGTGACACGTATTTTAGGTGAGCTGGGGATCAGTATTGAGGCTCTGGTACAAAAGGAACCTTCAGGTGATGCACAAATGGCAACCGTTATCATGCTGACGCATCGTGTGCTGGAAGAAAACATGAACGAAGCAATACAAAAAATAGAAGCATTAAGTACTATTACTGGCAATGTCATGCGTATACGTATGGAGCATTTATCATAACAACGTGCTGAACGATGGCGCAGGGGTAAAAGTCTTACCCCGGTGTTCTACCTGACCAAAATATTTTTGAAACAATTACACACAACGACGGAGATTTGTATGCCATTTCGACCACGTTATACAGGACTGATCGACCGATATCGGGATCGATTACCTGTACATGATGATACCCGGATAATCAGTCTGGGAGAGGGAAACACATCACTGATTCGCTTGAACAACATACCCGGGTTACTGAAAAAAGAAGCTGAAATTTATGTCAAGTATGAAGGATTGAATCCCACCGGGTCTTTTAAAGATCGGGGTATGACCCTGGCGGTTACCAAAGCGGTAGAAGAGGGAAGTGGTGCGATTATATGTGCGTCAACAGGGAATACATCTGCTTCTGCTGCTGCTTACGCCGCACGCGCCGGTATCAAGGCATTTGTATTGATTCCTGATGGAAAAATAGCGATGGGGAAACTGGCGCAAGCCCTGATGCACGGCGCGGTTGTCATCCAGATCAAAGGAAATTTTG
>JAUWSG010000088.1 GCA_030610155.1 Gammaproteobacteria bacterium | reverse complement strand
TGTGGACGCTGGAGATGGATTTTAACACTCTGCTGGCTTATGCGGCTGTTGCAATTATCAGCACCCCACTATTGCATGCTGCATCGGCGTCCCAAACAAACAATCGATCCACTACGGCATGGATCCTCACCGGCCTGCTGATTCTCATCTTTACCCGCACTTATGTCACCGTGCTGGCTCACTGCGCAGGGCCTACATGGATAGGTTATGTTGTCTTATATGGTCTGGGTGCTGATGAACTGGAACTCACCAGTATGTGGCAGTGGCTACTTGCTATTGCGGGGTGTATTTTGATTTTCGTCGCAATAAAAAAAGCAGGCTCAAGTAAACAATCCGAATATTTTTAGCCTGGCACATCAATTGAAGCTGCGGGCGCTCACTTCGCACATCACGTGCGCAAAGTAAAAGTAGCAGGCCCATCGTTTATTAATGAGACTTTCATATCAGCGCCAAAACGTCCGGTTGCTATGCTTTTATGTGCTTTTTTTGCCTGGCTAACAAAATAATCGAACAGCCTTTCCCCTTCTTCAGGAATGGCCGCAGTGGAAAAACCCGGACGCATGCCTTGTCGTGTATCAGCAGCCAGAGTAAATTGAGGCACAAGCAAAACACCGCCCTGAATATCCTTTACTGACAAATTCATTTTGTCATCCTGATCAGGAAAAATACGGTAACCCAATACACGTTCCAACAACCGGTCCGCCTGTGATTCACTGTCCTCTTTCTCAACCCCGAGAAAAACCAGCAAACCCTGATCAATCCCGGCTATCGTTTCACCATCAACAACAACACTGGCAGACGATACACGTTGCAATAATGCGATCATTTAGACCCTCTGATATGGTTGAGACGACTGAATCACCGGAAAGCGCCGGTTTGGAAACATCATTTCACCGCAAAGGCGCAAAGAGCGCAAAGTTTTTTTATTTAAAATCCAACATCAGATTTTCTTTGCGTACTTTGCGCCTTTGCGGTGAAATCAGGACTTTATAATCCCACTCATTTTTTGTGTTGCGCGAACAAGTGCGTCAACAATGCCAGGCTCTGATGCAGAGTGGCCGGCACTGGCGATAATATCCAGCTCGGCGTCTTCCCAGACACTGTCCAGGGCCCAGGCATTTTCTATAGGACAAACCATGTCATATCGACCATGTACAATAAAACCGGGGATGCCATTAAGCTGTGAAGCATCCCG
Organism: Gammaproteobacteria bacterium; assembly: GCA_030610155.1. Classification (GTDB taxonomy): domain Bacteria; phylum Pseudomonadota; class Gammaproteobacteria; order SG8-11; family SG8-11; genus JAADIM01. The sequence continues at coordinate 10,251 of JAUWSG010000088.1, read as the reverse complement.
TAAGATTTGATCCGTCTCCAGGAAACTGTTATTGACGAAATAATGACATTCGATTCTTGCCAGACTTAATGCGGTGTGCGGATGCCCGAAATGATCGACGACAGATTTATTCGGTTGCAACGTCGCACAACGACCTTCCCAGATAGACCAGGCCTTGGCCGCCTGCATACGGACCAACTCATTTTCATTTGTCAGGCGTTTGTAATAGGCATGCAGTAAATCATTACGTTCATCTTCTGCGACAGGTTTGAGATAATCTTCCCAGTAATCAGGAAATATACGGCTCGCACCTTCCTGGTAAAACCACTGTATTTCTTTTTCCCGACAAAGAAAAATACCACGCAAAATCAAACCCAGGACCCGCTGCGGATGTGTCTCGGCATAAACAAGAGACAAGGTCGAACCCCAGGAGCCACCAAACAACACCCACTTTTTGATGTTGAAGTACTCCCTGATTTTTTCCATATCAGACACCAGCGCCTGCGTGCTATTGTCTTCCAGTGACGCATGCGGCGTGGACTTCCCACAACCCCGCTGATCAAACAAAATGATACGGTAAACTTCCGGGTCATAAAAACTTCGATGATAAGGCTCACAACCTGCACCGGGACCACCATGCACAAACAAAACCGGTATACCGTCAGAACTGCCACTTTCCTCTATATAAAGCGTATGCACATCACTGACTTTCAGTTCATGTGTGCTATTCACTTTTAGAGATGGGTAGAGTTTATACATGAATTGTAACTTCGCTATTAGAAAATAAATTTCTACCGCAAAGGCGCAAAGAAAACCAGATTCTGGATTTTAAACATAAAAACTTTGCGTTCTTTGCGCCTTTGCGGTGAACAATTAGTTGATGCTTGTTAATTATCCTTGACCAGCTCACCACGGAAGCCCATCGCGGCCGCGATACCGGCGGCAAACAATCCGAGCAGCAACAGCACAGGCCCTGCTGGCGCAATCGTCAGCACCCAGGATTGTTCAAACACGACCAACAAATAAAGTACCCCGGAATGGAGCACGGTACCAAGAATAAATAACCAGCTGATCACCTGTTTAAACATTGTAGAGACCGCGATAAAACACAGCGCGACACCAACAACAATATTTAACAGTGCCTCAAGGTTTCCATGCGCATGAGGGCCTGCCTTCATCATATTTTTTGGCGCTTCAGCGTTATACACATTATTGAGACTTAATAATCCAACGGTGTTTGTTTTGGCTATATCTTCTGCCGTTAAAGGCTCCAGGTCCCTTTCAAATTCATCCATTTCTATTTGTTGAATCTCACCGACAACACCCTGTTTTTTTTCAAGCGCAATATCGATATCCGGGACCATGTTCACCACCATAAGCGGGCCCAATGCCGCGGTCAGTACCAGATATAAAAAACCAAAAACGACATTTTTTTTACCAATCATGACAGTTGTCCCTCTCCGTTGTGATTATGCAAGTTTTGATAATTAATACAGCATGGATAAAATTATACTCTAATCTTTCGGGGGCCGTCCCGCACGTTTTCGCTCATGCTCTTTTAACAGTTTTTTACGCACCCTGATAAAGTTAGGCGTGACTTCAACCAACTCATCCTCTTCAATGAATTCAAGCGCCTGTTCCAGAGACATATTAATCGGCGGTGACAGCACGAGGTTTTCATCCGTACCGGCTGCACGGATATTGGTAAGCTGTTTGGCCTTTAGCGGATTAACAACAAGGTCATTATTCCGTGAATGAATACCCACAATACATCCCTCATAAACTTCATCACCGTGACCCACAAAAAGTCGGCCCCGATCCTGCAAATTAAACAGAGCAAAGGCCAGACACTTGCCCATACCATTGGCGATCAATACACCATTATTCCGCTCGGCCAGCCCACCCGCTTTGACAGGGCCATAATGATCAAAGACTTTGTACATCAGTCCGGTACCGGACGTTGACGTCATAAATTCCGTTCGAAAACCAATCAGTCCCCGCGCAGGAATAATATAATCTATGCGCACCCTGCCTTTTCCATCGGGCACCATATTTTGCAGGTTGCCACCACGTTCACCCAGCTTTTCCATTACGGTGCCTTGATTTGTCTCTTCAACATCGACAGTAAGCTGCTCATAGGGTTCCTGTTTTTCGCCATCCACTTCCTTAACGATGACTTCAGGGCGTGACACACCCAATTCAAAGCCTTCGCGGCGCATGGTCTCGATCAGCACAGACAAATGCAATTCACCACGACCCGACACCTTGAATTTATCCGGATCCTCAGTACCCTCAACACGTAACGCAACGTTATGAATTAATTCCTGGTCCAGACGTTCACGGATTTGCCTGGACGTCAGAAATTTACCATCACGGCCGGCAAAGGGTGATTTATTCACCTGGAAAGTCATCGTCACGGTAGGCTCATCGACTGCCACCGGTGGCAACGCTTCTACATTGGCCTGATCACAAAGTGTGTCAGAAATTTTTAGTTTATCTATCCCGGTGACCGCAACAATGTCCCCGGCAGACGCCTCAGGTACTTCACTTCGTTCCAGCCCCATAAAACCAAGAACTTGCAATACACGGCCATTTCTTTTATTTCCTTCACTGTTGATCACCGTCACAGCTAAATTCGTTTTCAGCTGACCCCGTTGTATTTTACCAATTCCAATAACACCCACATACGAACTGTAATCCAGTGACACGACCTGCATTTGAAATGGGCCATCCTGGACCACATCAGGCGGACTGACTTTATCAACAATGACCTCAAACAGAGGGTCCATATTTGTCTCTTGATCAATGGTATCCATATCCAGCCCTGCAAAACCCCTTAACGCGGAGGCATAGACGATGGGGAAATCAAGCTGCTCATCCGTGGCGCCCAGGCGGTCAAACAATTCAAATGTTTGATCAATAACCCAGTCTGGCCTGGCTCCCGGGCGGTCAACCTTATTAATGACGACAATAGGCTTCAGACCCAGCTGAAATGCTTTTTGCGTCACAAAACGCGTCTGAGGCATCGGGCCCTCAACGGCATCAACAAGCAACAGCACACAATCCACCATCGATAAGATACGTTCAACTTCACCACCAAAATCCGCGTGTCCCGGTGTATCAACAATATTGATACGATAGCCATTCCACTTGACCGCAGTATTTTTCGAGGTAATGGTAATGCCACGCTCTTTTTCCTGATCATTGGAGTCCATAATACGATCAACACCCACCTGGTCCCGCACATCAATTGTGCCGGACTGGCGTAGTAGCTGGTCTACCAGTGTCGTTTTACCATGATCAACGTGCGCAATAATTGCTATATTTCTTAACTTCTCTATCACTGTCTTGCCGCCTGAATATAAAAAATGAAAATAAGAATAAAAAACACCTTGCCTGAACCAATATCTGAATAAACTCCAGACACTAAAAAAAACCGCCGCCTGAATCAGGCGGCGGTTTCACTACTTTAAAAAAACGAACTAAAACTTACAGATTTCTCAGTTTCAACTCATCTTTTGATGCTTTAAGAAATCCATAACTTGCATAGATATCCTGCGCCGCATCAGATTGCAAATACTTCAGGAATGCCTGGGCATTGGCCTGGTTGCGTCCTGCTGTAAGTGAACCTACTGCATAACCCACCTTGTCCTGTTTGTTGAGTGGTGCTGGAATCGATACACCTTCAACGCCACGACCTTCCTTCTTCGCATGAACCACTTCAGTAGTCCAGACAATACCTACATCAGCCTTGCCGTCTTCAATGCGCTGAGGTGTTTCACGATGATGACGTGAAGTAAACCAGGTTTTACCGTCTACTGCCCAGCAGCTCTTGCAGATCTTTTCACCCGTTACTTTTGCATGGATACCCATGTCCTTCAGCATTTCAGAACCATAAAATTTGAATATGCCTTCAGTTTTCGGATTTGGATGTGATTGAACCAGATCATCACGACCCAGATCTTTTGGTCCCTTGATGCCTTTAGGGTTACCTTTTTTAACCATTAATTCCAGTTTGTTGTGTGTGTAAATCATATATTGATCCATCTTGCCCTTTTTGTTCAATTTCTTAAGGTGCTTGAGATTTACACTAGCAAAAATATCAGGATTCATCGCCGTTTTCTGACCTTCGATTTCACCTTGCTTCAACAGTTGACCTTTGAGGATTTGCCCGGGTGGAATCGTTTCAACGTAAACTGTTTTAACGCCAGGGTTTCTCTTTTGAAAATCTTTAATCAGTTCTTCCATTACCATAAACTGATTACCGGCAAGATACATAACAAGCTCAGCTTTGTATGAATCACCAATTTTGCCCATATCAATTTTTCCATCAGTATGGAAAGTTCGATAATCGTGCCCGCTACCATCTTTTGAAGCTAATACCGGATTAACAAAAACCAAAGGAACAAATGCCAGTGCCATTAACGCTGAGAGACTAAATTTTCTCATTTTTTACTTCCTCCTAATATCTACTCTACCCAAAAAAATTGTTTTAAATTTTATAAAATAAAAACTCAAGTCATAAACACACAAAAAATCTGTGCCCATAACTTTTTCCCTTTATATAGTAGTGATTTTTACGAGTAGACAAGCCGTGTTGGCTGCCCTTAACTCCCCCTCTTTTCATCCTGAATAGACCCGACTATCCTGCATTTAGAGTACAAAAGTCAAACTAAATTATAGTTATTTATTGATAAACTCCGCTTTTGATTCAACGCAAATAATGTGTAGATAACTCAAACAAATGATCTATTTACGTAACTAAATCTGGACTGAATTTAAGCCTGAATTATTTCTCATTTAATATCAAAGGCTTGTATTTTCAACTGTCAACAGAATACCCAAGATTCGGGGCCAACCACGATTCTGCAGCGGGTTTATCAAGGGACTTGCGCGCCGCATAATCATCAACCTGATCAATATTAATTTTACCCACGGCAAAATATTTCGCCTCTGGATGGGAAAAATAATACCCACTCACCGCCGCCGTCGGAAACATGGCAAAACTCTCGGTCAGCGCAACGCCTGTATGCCTGGTCGCGTCCAGCAAGGCAAATAAACCTTCTTTTTCCGTATGATCCGGACACGCAGGATATCCCGGCGCAGGTCGAATGCCCCGATATTGTTCTTTAATAAGGTCCTGGTTAGTCAGCTTTTCTTCAGACATATAGGACCAGTATTTTTTTCTGACCAATTCATGAAGCCGTTCAGCAAAGGCCTCGGCCAGCCGATCTGCCAGGGCCTTGACGATAATGGCATTATAATCGTCATGCACCTTCTCATACTCAGCGACCATGTCATCCACACCAATACCGGCAGTGACCACAAATGCGCCAATATAATCTTTCAGACCGGTTGTTTTGGGTGCGATAAAATCTGCCAGGGCAATGTTTGGACGGCCCGGCGGCTTTTCGGTTTGTTGTCGCAAAGTGTGTATCACCAGTTTAATCCCTGACCTGCTTTCATCAGTATAAACTTCAATATCATCACCCACACTATTGGCAGGAAACAGGCCGGCTACCGCTTTGGCCTTGATTAATTTCTTGTCAATAATACGCTGCAACATCGCCTGCGCATCATCAAACAGCTTTTGTGCTTCTGCGCCAACAACCTCATCTTTAAGGATCCCGGGATAACTACCCGCCAATTCCCATGCGCGGAAAAAGGGGCTCCAGTCAATATAAGCGGTTAACTCCTGCAGATTGAAATCATTGAACTCAATCAGTTCCCTGCTTTCAGGCACCGGTGGCAAATAATTTTCCCAATCAATTTTGAATTTGTTTTTCTGTGCGGCTTCCAGTGTCAACCAGGCAATCCTGGCTTGTTTGCCAGCATGTCTCTGACGCACAACTTCATACTCTGCTTTAATGTCCTTTACGTAGTCCTTGCAAACCTCCTCGTTTAACAAGTTCGACATTACGCCTACCGCACGTGATGCATCTTTTACATAAATACTGGCACCTTCAAATTGCGGGTCTATTTTTACTGCCGTATGGACACGGGAGGTTGTGGCGCCACCAATTAATAATGGTATCTTCAGATTCATTCGTTGCATCTCTTTGGCAACATGCACCATTTCTTCCAGTGAAGGCGTAATCAAACCACTTAAACCGATGAGATCGACATTTTCTTTTTTTGCGGTTTCCAGAATTTTGGATGTCGGCACCATCACACCCAGATCAATGACATCATAGTTATTACATCCCAGCACAACCCCGACGATATTCTTACCAATGTCATGAACATCACCTTTAACCGTTGCCATCAGAATTTTACCCTTGCTCCGGCTGCCCTCATCGCCAACCTTTTCCGCGTCAATAAACGGATTCAAATAGGCAACGGCTTTCTTCATTACCCGCGCACTTTTAACCACCTGAGGTAAAAACATTTTGCCCGCACCAAACAAATCACCAACAACGTTCATACCATCCATTAAAGGCCCTTCGATTACATGCAGTGGCCTGTCAAATTGCAAACGCGCTTCTTCCACGTCCTCATCAATATATTCAGTAATACCATTGACCAGCGCATGGGAAAGCCGTTCTGCTGCACTGGCTTCACGCCATGCAAGATCGGCCTTTTTTGTCTGCCCGCCTTCTCCCTTGAATGAATCCGCCAACTCCAGCAAACGGTCCGTCGCATCAGCCGACTTATTCAACACAACGTCTTCAACACGCTGTCTTAATTCATCCGGTATTTCTTCGTAGACCTGAAGCTGACCGGCATTAACAATACCCATGTCCATGCCTGCTTTGACTGCATAATAAAGAAAAACAGCATGTATGGCTTCACGAACAGTATTATTGCCACGAAACGAAAAAGAAACATTACTGACACCACCGCTGACCATGGCGTGAGGCAACGTCTTTTTTATTTCACGGGTCGCTTCGATAAAATCGACCGCGTAATTGTTATGCTCCTCGATACCTGTCGCGATGGCAAAAATATTGGGATCAAAAATAATATCCTGCGCAGGAAACCCTACTTCATTTACCAGTATGTTATATGCGCGTGTACAAATTTCTATCTTGCGTTCCCTGGTATCAGCTTGCCCCTGCTCATCAAATGCCATCACAATCACAGCCATGCCGTAACGCCGCACCAGTTTTGCATATTTGATAAATAGTTCTTCGCCTTCCTTGAGACTGATTGAATTTACGATGCCTTTACCCTGGATACACTTCAGCCCGGCTTCTATGACCGACCACTTGGACGAATCCACCATGACAGGGACTTTGCAAATATCCGGCTCTGTTGCAATGATGTTGAGGAAGTTTTTCATTGCTTCTTCAGAATCCAGCATGGCCTCATCCATGTTGATATCGATCACCTGCGCACCATTATCGACCTGTTCCCGCGCGACATTGATTGCGGTTTCGAAATCACCTTCGAGTATCAGTCTTTTAAATCTTGCCGAACCTGTCACATTGGTACGCTCGCCAACATTCACAAACAAACTGTCCGCACTGATATTAAATGGCTCCAGGCCACTTAACCTGCACTTCACTTCCAGCTGAGGAACCACTCTTGGCGCCTGATCGTGAACGGCATCCGCAATGGCTTTGATGTGGGAAGGTGTGGTGCCACAACATCCGCCGATAATGTTCAGAAACCCGCTGGCTGCCCATTCTTTTATATGCTGCGCCATAAATTCCGGCGCCTGGTCATAACCACCAAATTCATTTGGTAACCCTGCATTGGGGTGCGCGCTGACCCGGGTATCCGCAATTGACGAAAGTTCTTCTACATATTCACGCAGCTCTTCAACACCCAATGCACAATTGAGCCCGATACTGATCGGATTAACATGCGACACGGCGTTCCAGAATGCTTCCGCTGTTTGTCCCGAGAGCGTTCGACCACTGGCATCGGTAATCGTCGCGGAGATCATGATCGGTACACTCACCTTATGTTGTTCAAAATATTGCTCTATGGCAAACAAGGCCGCTTTCGCATTCAGGGTATCGAATATGGTTTCCACCATCAGTAAATCTACCCCGCCATCAAGCAGACCTTTGATGGCCTCCGTATATGAAACAACCAGTTGATCAAAATCAATATTTCGAAAAGCCGGGTTATTTACATCGGGTGATATAGATGCTGTGCGGTTAGTCGGACCTAATATGCCGACGACAAAACGGGGACGCTCGGGTGTTCTGGCAGTAAATTCTGCCGCAACCTTGACGGCAAGCTGAGCGGAAGCGTAATTCAACTCATAAACAATCTCTTCCAGATCATAATCCGCCTGGGAGATACTGGTCGAATTAAATGTATTGGTTTCAATGATATCTGCCCCTGCATCCAGAAATGATGCATGCACGGCGGAGATCACATCCGGCTTTGTGATAGACAACAGGTCATTGTTACCTTTCAGATCACAGGAATGATGAGCAAAACGCTCGCCGCGATAATCCATTTCTTCCAGTTGATAACTCTGGATCATCGTCCCCATGGCACCATCGAGCACAAGAATTCTCTGGGCCATGAGTGCTTTAAATTGGGCAATACGCTCTACGGGATTATTCATGATTATTAGTCGCGGGATTCAGTAAAAAAACAATAAAAGGCCAAACCTGGCGGTTTCCAGCATCGCGTGAAAAACACCAGGATTAATAAGTTATTAGCTACAGGGGCGGTAGTATACTATTTTCGGCTGTTTATTAACAAATAAAGAGCCCTACGGCCATGAATAGGCGCAGAAAAACGCTTTAAGAGGCTTTAATTTAACATTGTTCCCAGGGCAGGCCATGATAACGCCAGCCACCAACCGCGCTGCGATGATGGTTTTCGTCCATCTCACCCTCGAATCCTTCCAGCACGTTATAAACGTCTGCAAAACCTTCAGTAAGTAGAAGCTCACCTGCTTCCTGCGAACGTTTGCCACTGCGGCAAATCAATAGTACCGGCGCGTCACCTTTGTGATGTAATGAAACGCCTCCCAACATCACTTGCCGCACGTGCGCGGCAAAATGCGGGTCTACCACCCAGTCGGGTTCATCAATCCAGGGCACATTAATCGCTTCCTTTGGATGGCCAACAAACAAAAACTCCATAGCCGAACGAACATCAATTAACACCGCACGTGGGTTTTCCTGCGCCAGCTTGTATGCCTCAGCAGGTTCAAGTCCTTTTACTGTATTTTCAGTCATCGTTGTTACCTGTTTCCCTCTGATTCTATCTTTAACAATATTCACTACGCTCAAAATATATGCAACTACGCTCTGCCGCGCATGTAAAATGGCATTCAGTACTTAAACCAACCTTATCATTAGCGATACAAAGCCCTGCATAATCATTGTAAACTAAGACACACATAAAAAACGACCTGAAATCACGCCCGGTATCAGAAATCAAATCCAATGATACGAATTATTCTAATACGCATCCTGTTCTTTATTTTTTCAATTGTCCCGCTGCGGGTGAATCATCTCCTGGGGGGCCTTATAGGACGAATGTTTATATTGCTCCCCAACCGACAGAGCAGGATTACACAGATTAACCTTGAGATGTGCTTCCCTGATATGGCAGAGCATGAACGACGCCACCTCCATCACCAATCACTGATTGAAACCAGCAAGGCATTAACCGAGACAGGGCCTATGTGGTTATGGCCAAAAGACAAAATATTATCCCTGATCAAACAAATTAGCGGCGAACAACAACTCATTGACGCCATGCAAACAGGAAAAGGCGTCATCCTCGCCGCTCCCCATCTCGGCTGCTGGGAAATTGCAGGGGTATATTGCTCAAGTCATTTCCCCATGACAAACTTGTATCGCCCTCCACGGCTGGCTCAACTGGACAATTTTATAATGTCCGCCCGTCAACGGTTCGGGGCAGAGCTGGCACCCACCAACGCAACCGGCATACGTAAACTTTTTCAGGCGCTTAAAAATGGCAGACTTGTCGGGATATTGCCTGACCAGGACCCCGGCACGGAAAACGGCGAGTTTGCTTCTTTTTTCGGTATCCAGGCCTACACCATGACCTTATTGTCCAGAATTGCACAAAAATTCAGGCCTGTTATATTTTTTGCTTACGCCGAAAGATTACCCAATGGCACAGGCTATCACCTGCATTTCATCAAGGCAGGAGAGGACGTGTACAGCGAATCACTGCCAACATCCGTGCAATGTGTCAATAAGGAAGTGGAAAACTGTGTTCGCGCTTTACCGGAACAATATCAGTGGGGATACAAACGCTTTAAAACACGCCCCCCGGGAGAAGATAAAATTTATTAGCTATAAACAAAAAAACCTCTGATGTGTCATA
>JAUWSG010000066.1 GCA_030610155.1 Gammaproteobacteria bacterium | reverse complement strand
TTGAATGAAACACGTGCAAAAGCGCGAGGTTTACTGTTGGCTCTCGGAATAGATGATTTATGAACACCACTGATGTGCTGATCAATGGGTTAAAAACAAACCAGATAGAAAGTAATGACCGGGGACTGCTCTATGGTGATGGTTTGTTTGAAACTATTCAGGTATTGGATGGGAAACTGATCTTCTGGGATCAACATCTGGCACGTTTATTAAACGGATGCGATCGCTTAAAAATTCACCGGCCTGATGTAAACGTTTTGTTCACTGAGGCGCGTACACTTTGCGATGGGGTCGAAAAAGGGGTTTTAAAACTGATTTATACACGCGGTTGTGGCGGACGCGGGTATCGGTTTACAGAGAAGATTGAACCCACCAGAATATTACAACGACATTCATGGCCGGAACATCCGGAGCATTATAAAACGGCAGGTGTCAGGATAAGGCTATGTGAGACCAGGTTGGGACACAATACTATATTGGCAGGACTGAAACATCTGAATCGACTCGAGCAGGTGCTGGGCCGGTCTGAATGGCAGGATGATGTAGATATAGTTGAAGGCCTGATGGCCGATGAGCAAGGTAATATCATCGAAGGCACGATGAGTAATATCTTTTATGTCTCCGACAAAACCCTGATTACACCAGATTTAAGCCAGTGCGGGATAAAGGGTATAATACGTGAGCTCGTAATAGAGTATGCCAATGTGAATAATCTGCAAATTGTCGTGAAAAACGTGTCGCTCGAAGAACTGCAAAATGCGGATGAAATATTTATTACAAACAGTATTATGGGTCTGTGGCCGGTTAACGCATTTAATGATAGGAAATATCACGTCGGGCCAATGTCGAAAAAAATCGCTGAACACATTGATACATTAGTAACTGGAAGTGCAGGACGTGCTGATTGATGCGTGACAATATCTTTAAAATATCCGGGTTTGTTGTGCTGGCGATCAGTTTTATACTGGCCTGGTTTGCTATGGAATACAGCACATATACAAAGACGCCAATGAATATCCCCGAGCAAGGACTGCGATATGAAATAAAATCGGGTATGACCTTAACATCCGTTGCCAGGGACTTGTCACAGCAGGGTGTATTGAGCAAGCCTGTTTATTTGCGTGTGTTGGCAAAATTACAAGGTACCGCAAGTAACATTCAGGCCGGGGAATATGAGTTTTCCGCAGGCCTGACGCCTGCAGGGTTTCTTGAGATGATTGTTAACGGACAGGTCATCCAATATGCGCTGACGATTGTAGAGGGCTGGAATTATAGTCAATTACTGGAGGCTGTGAATAAAAACGAGCATCTGGAGCATACGTTAAAAGGTCTGGACCAAAAACAATTGATGACAAAACTTGGCTATCCGGGCGAGCATCCCGAAGGGCGTTTTTACCCGGATACTTATTTGTTCCCGGCAAACACCACTGATAGTGAGTTTCTCAAACGTGCATATGAAGCGATGGTTAATAAACTTAATGAAGAATGGTCGCAACGTGTCGGTGCATTACCTTTTGACACACCCTATGAGGCGTTGATTCTTGCCTCGATCGTTGAAAAAGAAACGGCCGTGCCAGACGAGAGAAAAGCGATATCAGGCGTATTTGTACGCAGACTGGAAAAGAACATGCGTTTGCAGACTGATCCTACCGTTATTTATGGTATGGGTGATAAATATGACGGTAATATCAAATTACGCGATTTAAAAAAAGATACGCCTTATAATACTTATAGACGCAAAGGTTTGCCACCGACCCCTATTGCGATGCCAGGAGGGGCTGCGATTAACGCGGCCTTGCATCCCCTGGATGGTGATGAGTTGTATTTTGTTGCCCGGGGTGATGGTAGTCATGAATTTTCAAGTACACTCAAGCAGCACAATAACGCCGTGATTAAATATCAGCTCAAAGGCCGGCGTAAGTCATTTTCATCAAATCCGGCCGGGAAATAAACTAATGTTATTCACCGCAAAGGCGCAAAGGACGCAAAGAAAACCTACTTTATTAATAAGAACGTATGATCATGTCAAGTGGTTTTTTAATATTTTAAAACTTTGCGTCCTTTGCGCCTTTGCGGTGAACACAAGAGGTTAAACCAGGTGGTAGGAAAATTTATAACAGTTGAAGGTGGCGAAGGTGCGGGTAAGTCAACGAACCTGGACTTTATTCATCAATATCTTTTGCAGGCGGGTAAAAAGGTTGTCATGACCCGTGAACCGGGTGGAACACCTGTCGGTGAGAAAATACGTGAATTGCTGTTGGATAAACAACAGGCTTCGATCAGTGATAATGCAGAGTTATTATTAATGTTTGCCGCACGAGCGCAACATCTTGAGCAGGTTATTTTACCAGCCTTGCAGGCAGGCAGCTGGGTGTTATGTGACCGTTTTACCGATGCAACCTATGCCTATCAGGGTGGTGGACGTGGTATTGATAATGCGCGTATTGCGACAATTGAAAACTGGGTACAAGGTGAGATCAGGCCGGATTTGACTGTCCTGCTGGATCTTCCGATTGAAGAAGGCTTAAAAAGAGCCGGTGAACGTAGTGAACCAGATCGTTTTGAACAGGAAAAGCACGATTTTTTTCATCGCGTCAGGCAAGCTTATCTGGATCTGGCGAAGACAAACCCTGAACGTTATCGTATTGTTGATGCATCAACATCGCTGGTTGATGTACAGAAGCAGATTTCCCATATTCTCGAGACATTTTGTGCTGGTAAAGAATGACTGAAATATTACCCTGGCAACATAAAATACTTGAACATCTGACTGGGCTAAGAGACCAGGCACAGCTGCCTCATGCGTTGTTATTCAGTGGCATGCAGGGTACCGGGAAACAACAATTCGCTCATGTATTTGCTCAAGCTGTCCTTTGTCAGCAGCCCGTCACTGGCAGTGCTGCATGTGGTACATGCGCATCATGTAAATTATTTTTAGCGGGTACCCATCCTGATTTTTCTGCCATCACCGTGCTTGAAGACAAAAAGTACATCAGCATTGATCAGATCAGAATGCTGAGTGAAAAATTATCGCTTAAAAGTCATTTTCAAGGCTATAAGGTCGTTGTCCTGGGCCCGGCGGAGCGGATGAATCGCGCGGCCGCAAACAGCTTATTGAAAACCCTGGAAGAGCCCTCCGGACCCACATTGATTATGCTGGTGACAGATCGGGCTGGTTATTTATTGCCCACTATTCGAAGCCGATGTCAGGCTGTCGCTTTTCCCCGGCCGGATGCGCCTGGCGCGCTGGAATGGCTACAAAGCACCCTCAGTGCAGAAGAATTGCAACAACATAAGGCTCAGGTATATCTTGATTTGGCGCAAGGTGCGCCTCTCAGGGCCCTGGCGCTTGCTAAGGGCAAGTTGGTTGATAAACGTCAGTTCTTTATCAATCAGCTCAATGAGTTGCTGGATGGGCAACAGGACGCTATAACGGCTGCAAAACCATGGAAAAAAGAGGATGTACCCAATAATCTGAACTGGATGATGAGCTGGGTATCCGATATGCTCAGATTAAAGTTTGCGCCCGACTCACCGCTATCTTATAACAAGGATATTTTACATATATTGCAAGGACTTGCGCTACGAACAAATGCGTCAGATTTATTTAAATTCCTGGACAGACTGGCTCATTCCGCCCGAATGTCCGAGGGACAAATTAATCAACAGTTACTACTGGAAGATGCACTGATATGTTGGTCACGGCTTTTTAGCAAACAAGCCCGGATTCATTAGTTAGATTGTGAAATAAATTTTTAGAGGTTAAATATGGCTAAAGTACCTGGTATGCCACCGATGAAACAGGGTGGTATTTTATCATTATCGATCAAAGATAAGACATCACTGTATGCTGCGTATATGCCATTTATTAAAAATGGCGGCCTGTTTATACCCAATAATAAAACTTACCGGTTAGGTGATGAAGTCTTTATGCTGGTAACACTTATGGATGATCCGGAAAAAATACCGGTTGCAGGACGTATTATCTGGGTGACACCTAAAGGCGCCCAGGGCACCAGACCTGCTGGCATCGGTGTGCAATTCAGTGATCAGGATAACGGTACAGTCAGAAATAAAATTGAAGGTTATCTTGGTGGCGCACTGAAGTCCGACAAACAAACTCACACGATGTAATTCATCCCCCTCGTTTCTTTGCACTTTGTTTTTTAAGGGCAGGAAACTCACTCGTTAATTTCCGATCTGTATTATTTAAATTGCTCTGGAGACAGTCCCGTTTTTACCACGGGGAACACGGGGCGCACAGGGAAAAACATATAAGAATATATTAGCCACGGAGGTCACGGAGAAAATCTTTTAAATATATTTTGGTTTTCCTCTGTGACCTCGGCAACTGCGTCCTGCGTTGCCCTACCTTCATACATCCATGTATTCGTCCGTGGCTAAATTCTAAAGACACAAAGTGCCTTATTAATAAACTTTTTCCCCCGTGTTCACCGTGGTAAACTAGTTTTTTTGTTGGTTATTGAAAAATAAATTTGAGGAAATATAGATGACAGCTTTGCTTGTAGATTCCCATTGCCATCTGGATATGCTGGACCTGGCATTCTGGGATGGGCGTATGGAGGGTGCATTGGAAAGTGCACGAGAGCAAGGTGTTGGCCATATGTTGTGCGTTTGTATCGACATGGAGAACTATCCAAATGTATTGGACGTCGCGGCTGCACATGACAATATTTATGCCTCGGTTGGTGTTCATCCAAACGTGACTGAAGGCAAGGAGCCTTCTGTTGATGAGCTGGTTGAACTGGCTGGCAATGAAAATGTCATTGCGATCGGTGAAACCGGGCTGGATTATTTCCGCAGTGAGGGTGATCTGGAGTGGCAGCGTGATCGTTTTCGTTGTCATATCGCCGCGGCAAAGAAAACGGGAAAACCACTTATAATACATTCCCGTGAGTCGACTGAAGACATATTAAAAATCTTGAGAGAAGAGAGCGCTGACCAGGTAGGCGGTGTGATGCATTGTTTTGTTGATGACTGGGACATCGCAAAACAGGCTATGGATCTGAATTTTAACATTTCCCTTTCTGGAATCGTAACATTTAAAAATGCTACAACAGTCAAAGACGTTGCCAAAAAGATGCCTGAAGATCGCCTGATGGTAGAAACAGATTCGCCTTATCTGGCGCCTGTTCCGTTCCGGGGGAAAATGAATCAACCGGCTTATGTACGTTATGTGGCTGAACATATCGCTGAGCTGCGTGATGTGCCTTATGAAAAAATAGCGGAAAGTACCACACGAAATTTCTTTGAATTATTCAAGCATGCTGTGCCTGCAGGCGAATAAATATTTAAACCGTGGAGAAAGACCTATCTGCCACGGGGAACACGGGGAAAATCTTTTTTAATTAAAAAAACTGCATTTAACCAAGGAGGTCACGGAGAAAAGCGGTATTGTTTTTTTTATCGGAAATTTAATTTGTAGAGGTATATAGTGAAAGCATTATTCAAGTATTCAGTGTTTATTATAATATTTATTTCTTCCCAATCTCTCTCTGCTGCAACGACTGATGAAATTCATGCGCATAATCCCTGGGTCAGAGAAGCGCCACCAAATACAAAGATCCATGCAGCCTATATGATGTTTGGAAATCATACAAAAAAATCCTTTAAAATTATTAAAATCACTTCTCCTGTATATAAAAAAATTGAGTTGCATGAAACAAAAACCGTGAACGGTGTCTCAACCATGGAGCATGTGAGTGAACTAACGATAGGACCAAATGAGCATTTTGTTTTGGCGCCTGGTGGTAGTCATTTAATGTTATTTAATCCTGATAGAGCGCTCAAGCATGGCGACATTGTCCCTTTTATTTTTGCACTAAGTAATGGGGACTCATTCAGTGCAGAAGCAAAAGTGAAAAGAGTGCTGGGTACTGTTGACTCAAACGAGGGTGCATCACAGCACCACAATCATTAACTGCTAAGAAAGACCTTTTATCACGGGGAACACGGGGCGCTCGGGGGAAACAGATTGTTAGAAAGACACTTCGTGTCTTTAGTATTTAGCCACTGAGGTCACGGAGAAAACCTTTTTAATATATTTTTGGGTTTTCTCCGTGACCTCAGTGGCAAAATTCTGTTTTTAAAATTAAAAAAGATTTTCCCCGTGCGCCCCGTGGTAAAAGGTCTTTCTTTAAAGGTCTTTTAGTGGTTTACCTGGAGTATGCTGCCAACAATTCAATTGCGCGGTCCATGGTTTCTTTCGGGGTATAAAAATGCGGTGAGAAGCGAATTCCACCGCCACGTTCGGCGCAGATGACATGGTTTGATTTTAGATATTGAAATAGTGCCGATGGATCGGCAGTATTGTGACCAAAGGTGACTATGCCTGCCTGCTGTTCAGGCTCAGTTGAGCTGATTAATGTATAGTCGTTTAAAGCCTTGATTGCATTTGCCAGATATAAGGTGTTATCGAGCAATGCTTTTTCTACTTGCTCCATACCTACCTCGAGTAACAGTGACAGACTGGCGTTGAGGGCATGTATACCCAGCATATTCGGGCTACCACATTCAAAGCGGCGGGATGAATGCGCGATTTCCCATTCACGTGTATTGTAATTCAAATAATCTTCTATCATGTGCCAGCCAAACTGATTGAGCTGGAGTAAATTGCGTTTGTTAGCACGACAATAAAACAAAGCGATGCCCTCTGGTGCAAGCATCCATTTATGTGCATCCGCCATCACAAAATCGGCATGAATATCCTCTACATCAAACTGGACCGCTCCGAGGCTCTGGATAGCATCGACACAAAACAGGATATTATTTTTATGGCAGAATTGGCCAATCTTTTCAAGATCCATGCGTAAGCCAGTCGCATATTGCACTGAACTGATTGTGATCAAACGGGTGTTGTCATTTGTTCTGGCTATGATTGCATCTTCGGGAGAATCGCCCTGGTTTAAATTGACCTCCAGCAGATCAACGTCTTTATTTTTGAGAGACTCCCATACAATTCGGTTGGAAGGGAATTCCTGATCACTGGTCACTATGTTATCACCGGCTTGCCAGTCCAACCCATACGCGATCAGGGATAATGCTTCAGAGGTGTTTTTTAACAGGGCTATTTCTTCAGTAGAGCCAGCATTAATTAATTTCTGTAGTTGTTCTTTTGTTTGTTTTTCGGTGATAACCCAGTCAGGATAATTTGTAGCCCCCC
Organism: Gammaproteobacteria bacterium; assembly: GCA_030610155.1. GTDB lineage: Bacteria > Pseudomonadota > Gammaproteobacteria > SG8-11 > SG8-11 > JAADIM01. Next base: position 6,393 of record JAUWSG010000066.1, on the reverse strand, counting down.
TGCTTGTATTTTCGTTAGCGAAATTTGTAATTGCCTGCGTCGTACGCACTGGCCAGGGCGCAACGGCGGCATGATTAAGATAAATAATATTTTGGTCCAGAGGGAATTCGAGCGCAATATCAGGTTTGTTCATCTGCAAGCCCTGATGTTTTATAAAATCGATTCACAGTGATATAAATATCTGAATTTTTATTAGTGTTGTCTGTTTTAGCAATAAGCAAGATTAGATTCCTTCTCCTGGTTTTATCCCTTGTTTTTTTACCGCAAAGGCGCAAAGGTCGAAAAGTTTTAATATATTATAATACCAGAGGAATAGTTGCTTATATTAGAAATTTTATTATTTTTAACTAATATGGATTAAATTATTTTTAGTAAAAAGTCAGGATTTCTTTGCGACCTTCGCGCCTTTGCGGTGAATTGTTTTAATCGTGACATCAGCAAGAGGAAAATCGACACCATGATGGCGATGGGAGAGATTGCGCCGCCACCAGTACTGGCGCTATTGTTACCATTTGTCGGCGGAGTTGATGCAAGTTGTGGCACGGGTGTTATTTCAGGCCGGGAAATTTTTGTAACAAAAGCATTAATCGTATCGACACTTTCGTTTAATGTGGATTGTGCCAACGTCAAGGATGCAGGTAAATTAGTAGAGGCGGAATCACCGACAATGTAAGTAGTACCGTCAGATGCTACCGCAATGCCTGATCCAGTTTCATCTCCGCTACCACCAAAATAGGACGCATAAGTCAGGGAATCGCCATTGATGCCAACTGTTGCAACAAAAGCATCAATGCCGCCTGCATTAGTGGTCTGAAATGCAGCTACTGTAGGAAAGTCGGTAGAGGATGTTGTACCAACGATATAAGCCCGGTTAAATTGATCAATCGCAACGCCATAGGACAGTTCAGCACCGCTGCCGCCAAGATAGGTCGCGTATATTAATGAATCGGGGCCGGTCGTTGCGGCTGGGTTTATTTTTGCAATAAAGCTGTCTGTTTCGCCCCGCAAATAGGCCTGATAGGCATTTTTTACCGGAAAATCAATTGAATTAGTATAGCCAAATATATAGGCGTTTCCCGCTGTATCCAGTGTAATACTGTCAACGACATCTTCTTTTTGTCCGCCAATCAGGGTGCTGTAAATAAGCGAGCTGCGGCCTGTCAATGCCGGATCAATGACGGTTAGAAAACCATCGAGATTGTCGCCACTGAAGGAAGTGATAGGCAATATAGGGTTCTGTCTTGGAAATTCACTGGAATTGGTTTGACCCGCGATATAGCCGTAGCCGGTAGTCAGATCAACTGCAATGGCATGACCCTTGTCATCAGCGCTGCCACCGAGATAGGTTGAATAAACGATATTACTGTTCAGCACATCAAGCACTGTAAAAAATGCGTCATAGTTTTGATTGGTCACGCAGGTTGCGCCTGATCCACAGCGAGTGTCAAATGCCCCCGTTGTTACCGGCAAGTCTTTTGACCAGGTTTCGCCTGTCAGATACACAGCATCATTGTTGCCCAGCGCGAGGCCATGACCTGAATCATAACCACTGCCACCGTAATAAGTGGAATAATGTAAATGGTTACCACCAGGGCTCAATACAGATAGAAATACATCCGTGCCACCATTATTTTGTGATTGTGGCGCAGATGCCAGGACAGGGAAATCCAGTGAAGTTGTTTCACCTATAATATAGATATTACCATCATCACCGATCGCGATATCACGACCTCTGTCAATACCACTACCTCCCAGGTAAAGCGAAAAAACAACACTTGTACCGTCGGGTGTGAGTTTGGTGATAAAAGATGAAATATTACTTCCCAATACGGCGCCACTTGGAAAGTCAGTCGAAAAAGTGTATCCGGTAATATAAATATAACCTTTCTGGTCGATCGCTATACGCGTTCCATTGTCCTGATCACTACCACCAACATAGGTGGTGTAATCAAGGACCGGATCAATAATTAATGGCAGGTCTGGGTCATAGCGGCCGAGATCAAATCCTATTGTATGTTTATCAAGCAGGGCGTAACTGCCAGTAATAAATTCTTTTTTATTATTTCTTGTCTGATAGATGAGTGGTTTTTTTTGTAAAACACGGCCAGCCGGAGTGTGGATCAGTAAGTCACCCTGTTGATTGACCGATAGTTTGTCAGCACCAGTGAAACCCAGGCGAATAATGTCCGGGTTAACGCCCGATGCGACGATAAAGTCATATTCAAGTTCATTCTGGTTGCCATAAAAAACCAGGTCTATCCCGGGGTACAGGTTTTTGTACTGTACCTTGCCGTAGCGTGTGACGTCTTTTACCCATTTTGCAGGATCATTACCAATGTAATAATGGCTTTTTGAACCAGAATCATCCTGGCCACTGAGTTTTACCGACTTGTTTGCACCCAGGAACTGCATATGAAGGACAGAGGAAGTGACAGGTTTGTTTTCCTGGTTAGAGACGTTTTGACTGGCTGCAAGTGTCACTACAGCCTCTGAAGGTGTTAAAAACAGGGCATAGTTATTGCCGCGTGATACAAATCCATCTTTGAGGCCCGGGTTAAGATCGGTGTTGCGCTTGTAAAACTCAAAGCCGACAGGCGAATTTTTAAATTGTGCTGATGGAAAGGTGCCGCTGGAAGCAAACAGGTTATTTTGTAGAAAATTTAGCGGTGACAGTGATAATGACTGCGATATAAAAAAAATAAAGAGCAGCAATGGAAAAACAAAATAAAGAATTGGTTTTTTTGTTCGCAGCGAAGTAACCATCTTTGCCATCTCCCTGTCATGACAGTCCAGGTATTTTTAATTGCCTTGCAACGTAATTTGTCAATAAGTGACATGCCGGCAATAGTTAACTCATATATTCTATATGGGTTTTAACTATCTGTTTTTTATCCTGGTGAACAGACTTATTATGTGAAAATCTGCCTTCCCCGAACAGATTGTGCATCATACTACTTTATCCTACTGTATGCAATTCTCAAATATACCTATCTTATTGAATATTATAGGTAATTTATGGTTGCGGTGGTTTGCCCAGTGATAAAGTTTGTGCAGTATAGACCGTTAACTTACTTGAGTTATTCAAGTTGATGAGCGCTATGAGCAAAATAATGCAAAAAATATTTCCCGATACACTGGGATTCAGGCTGCCGCTAATGGTTTCGCTTGTTCTGGCGAGTCTGATTGCAATATATGGCTACCATGGGACAAACGAAGAAACAGATCGTGCACTCACCCGTGCAAAAAACCAGGCGCAAACATTGGCGGATAATATTGCAACGGCGAGTCAACTTTTGATGCTTGATGATATTAGTAAGTTGAAGGAGTTTATTGCCAGCAATACAGCGCACCCCGATATTTCTGAAATCCAGATTTATAACGTAAAAGGAAAATTATTAGTTAATAGCCCGTCAACTGCCATTAAACAGGATATAACCGGGAAATCCAGGTCAGTCATTGTTAACAAGAAAAATAATATTGTGATCTGGGAACCGGTTAAGAGAAAAGGTTTGATTGGCTGGATAAAACTTGATTATAACATCGGAAAATTAACAGGTGTGAATGATGCATTCTGGAAACTTGATGTGTTTGACAGTTTTATCATCATTTTTGTAGTGGCGCTGGCATGCATGGTGGCCCTTAGAAAACCGCTTAATGCCATTCAGACGATTACTGAATTTATCTCAAGCATGGACAAACACAAAGGCATGAAAGTTAGTCTTGATTTTAAATATGCAGAGTTGAGAGAGCTGAGCAATGCGCTTAAACAAATGTCAGAAAGGTTGTACACGCAGGATAAAACAATCAAATCTACAATGTTTGAACTGGAGATGCAGACCTATGCATTAGACCAGCATTGTATTGTCACTATATCCAATATTGATGGAGAAATAGTTTATTCAAATGACAAATTTTGTGATATTTCCGGTTATACACAAGAAGAACTAATGGACAACGATCATAAGTTGGTTAACTCGGGTTATCACTCAAAAGAATTTTTTAAAGACATGTGGGAGACAATTCGGAAGGGACGAGTCTGGCGCGGAGAAATCAGAAACCGACGAAAAAATGGCAGCTTTTATTGGGTAGATACCACAATCGTTCCTGTCGTTGATAAAGCTGGTAATATACTCAGGTATGTTTCCATCAGAACAGACATTTCGAATCGTAAAACATATGAAGACCAATTATCACGTCTGGCAGAGTTTCCCGAGAAAAGTCCTAATCTGATTGTCTCTGCTGACATAGAGAGAGGTCTGATCTATACCAATCCGGCAATGAAGAGATACATGAATGAGTTAACTAACATGGGTGAATTTCCGGATAGATTATTGCCGGAAAATTTCAAGGAGATAGTTAGTGAATGCATTAATGATAAAAAAGTCAGAAGTAACTATGAAGTTACTATCGCTGGCCATTCATGGTCATGGAGCTTTTCACCGCTGGCAGAGCAGGATATTGTCCATGGATTCGGGACCGATATTACCGATCGTCAGAATTTTGAACGGGAATTACGAAAGAAAAATGATGACCTGGAAATATTGCGTGATAATCTGGAAGTGAATGTTAAGGAACGAACTTTTGAGCTGGAAAAAGTTAATAACGACTTGATTCGTGCAGATCGCGCTAAATACGAGTTTCTGGCGACCGTATCGCATGAGTTACGTACTCCATTGACTTCCATCAAGTCATTCTCAGAGATATTAAAGGATGACCTAGAAACAATTGAACTGGAAACACAAAGAAAATATCTCTCAATTATTGATAAGGAAAGTGATCGTCTTGAACGTTTGATATCCGACATTCTTGATTTACAAAAAATGGATGAAAGCGAGGCTATTTGGCGGGACAAGGATATTAATGCAATAGATGAAGTTCAGTCAGCAGTCGAATCATTTTATGGTGCTTATAAAGATAAAGGCGTGGGGTTGAGAACTCAATGGGATGTCAATGAAGTTATCATCAAAATTGATCCTGATAAATTTAAACAGGTTATTATTAATTTATTGTCGAATGCCCTGAAGTTCACAAATGAAGGAGAGGTAGTCGTTGGTGTGAATGTCGAGAATGTTGTCGATATCGTTGATAGAGGAGATGGCGGCAATATACAGGTATGGGTGAAAGATACAGGAATAGGTATTCAGCAGGACAGTACAAATAAAATATTTGAAAGATTTATACAGCTTGATAGTACTTCAACGCGAAAATATGGCGGATCAGGTTTAGGGTTAAGTATAAGTAAGGATATTATTGAGCACTACAACGGCAGCATATTTGTGAAAAGTGAACCCGGTAGAGGAACAACATTTTTTGTTAATTTGCCACAGCATGACTATGAAGCAGATAAAAGGAGAGAGGCAGGGTGACACCTACTTTACTAATCGGCGAAGACGAACCTCATTTGGAAGAGATATTATGCTATGTCGCAAAAAAATTGGGTTTGAAATATTCTGTTGCCAGAGATGGGGAAGCGGTGCTTGAAAAGGCAAGAGAGCTGGTGCCTGACTTACTTTTGCTGGATTTATATATGCCTAAAATGAACGGTATTGACGTATGCCGTGCATTAAAAAGCGACCCGGAAACCAGTAATATTTACATCATTATGGTAACGGCAAGCGCAAAAAAAGTAGATGAAGATGATGCTCGCCTCGCAGGAACTAATGAATTTATAACAAAGCCCTTTAGTCCAACACAATTACAAAAAAGATTAAATGAAATAATCAGTGAAATTAAATAATGAAAATCAGATGACTAACCGGGACAGCAGGATTTAGTGAGGTGAAAAATACGCCAATCATATTGATAGCAGAAGATGATGCAAGTGTTGCGTTTGCGCTCGAGACAATTCTTTCGCGGGAATTTTCTTGCGAAATAATAGTTGCAGAAGACGGTCAGGCTGCATGGGAAAGAATCAAGGAAGGTGGTGTCGATATTATAGTATCGGACTGGAATATGCCTAACAAAACTGGCGGTGAATTATTAGTTGATGTAAGGGGAAGTGAAGAATTTCAGCGGACGCCTTTTCTTATGTTGACGGCAAGATCAGATAAAGAAAGTGTCGTGATGGCTGCGCAATCAGGAGTCTCGAACTATATTTCAAAACCATTCAAAAAAAATGATGTAATCGACAAGGTCAAGATTTATATTGAAGATTATACCAGTACTGAAACTGGAGAAATTTCAAGTGCTGGCCATGGGAGCAGTGCCTCGGTTGATGTGATTGAAGAAATAGATCGTTGTCTGAAAAGTGGAAAAATTGATTATCCAGTCCTGCCTGATGTTGTACTAAATGTAATAGATGAAATAAATAATCAGAAAACATCAGCGGATGAGTTGGCCAGAATTATCAGTATTGACCAGAGTCTAAGTGCCAAGTTAATCAATATTTCAAAT
>JAUWSG010000034.1 GCA_030610155.1 Gammaproteobacteria bacterium | reverse complement strand
GGATAGAACCGTCTCACCAAAACCGTCTTCCAGTGAATCAACCGCAACCTCAACCTCGTCGCCTACTTTTACTTCAGCAATACCCTGGTCGTTGTAAAATTCCTCAATAGGAATCGCGCCTTCGGATTTTAAACCGGCATGTACCATAACAATATCGTCACTCACATTGATGACGGTACCGGTTACAATAGAGCCTGGCCGTAATTGTGTTTTACCCAGACTTTCTTCAAATAATTCTTTAAAACTCTCTGTCGTTGCGTTGGTCATTTAAAATATTTCCTGAACCTCATCCCTAAGAGAAATTAAATCCATTGTGTTGTAATTAATAAATGCCTGAAGTTTAAAAAATAGTACTGAGTGTTTGGCACTCAGCGCCCGGTTAAACATCAGACCCCAAATGATTTTAGAATCGACTACTCTTCACTTGCTTCGATACAAGGCCATCACTTTCTCGACCACATCATCAATACTCATTTCAGAAGTATCGACGATTATTGCATCATCAGCTGCATGTAATGGCGAAACATTACGCTGTGTATCTCTATCATCTCGCTGAGAGATATCGTCTAAAATCGCAGCGAAATTAACACTTATTCCCTTTTTTATCAACTGTTTATAACGTCTTTCAGCACGTATTTTCTGGCTGGCGGTCAAAAATATCTTCAATGTGGCCCGGGGGAAAACAACACTCCCCATATCCCGGCCATCGGCCACTAATCCTGGGGCTTGCAAAAAGGCTTGTTGTCGACCCAATAAAGCCTCACGCACCGAAGGAATCACCGCAACGCGGGACGCCATTTGACTACATTCTTCTGAGCGGATGGCATCCGTGACAACTTCTCCTTCTAAAACAATAACTAAGCCGTCATCACTAGTATCCGCATGAAACTCTACATCCAGATGGGCGGCAAGCGCCACCAGCGCTTCCTCGTTATCTAATAGTATAGAATGTCTTTGCGCGGCCAGGGCAACTAAACGATAAAGTGCGCCACTATCGAGCAAATGCCAGCCTAAATGCTGCGCAATAATGCTACAAATTGTACCCTTACCGGATCCACTCGGACCATCAATGGCAATGACAGGGCTATTTTCTTCCGTCATATTTAACTTCCTGCTGTAAAAATAATGTTTTCACCACAAAGAACGCAAAGGAAATACATTATTAAATGTAAAAACCTTTGCGTTCTTTGCGCCTTTGCGGTGAATAAAATAAGCCTTTATGCACCGCGAACCGATAATATTACTTAACGCTAATATTGTGCCCCAAATTGTTCGCCTTTTCGGCAAACCCCGGAAATGAGGTGTTCACGTTCGCACAATCATTAATTGTTATTGGCGCATTCGATCGCAGAGCCGCAATTGACATGGCCATTGCGATTCGATGATCACCTCGGCTATCCACTTCCCCGCCTTGTATCGCGCCGCCCTGAATCACCATGCCGTCCGGGGTGGGTTGCGCGTCCACACCGACATTTGTCAGCGCGTCAGCCATCACCTGAATACGGTCACTTTCCTTGACGCGTAGCTCTTCAGCGCCCGCCAGGACCGTTTCTCCCTGAGCACAGGCCGCCGCGATAAAAATGGCTGGAAATTCATCTATCGCTAATGGAACCTGATCAAGAGGAATCACGATGCCATGTAAATCACTGCTTCTGACACGGATATCCGCCACCGGTTCACCACCAATATCACGCTCATTATCCACGCTGATATCCGCCCCCATTAATCGCAGAATATTAATGACACCGATGCGGGTTGGATTAATACCAACATGCATCAAGGTCACATCAGAACCCGGTGTAATGGCCGCACCCACGATAAAAAAAGTAGCCGATGAGATATCACCTGGAATATCAATATCGGTTGCAATAAGTTTACCTCCACCCTGCAAACACACTTTTGCGCCCTGGCGATCCAGCGAATAGCCAAAGCCGCTTAACATACGCTCGGTATGATCACGTGTTGGCGCCGGCTCGGTGACACAGGTTGTGCCTTTGGCGTACAAACCAGCCAATAACACACTGGATTTCACCTGGGCACTGGCCATCGGCATCTGATATTCAATGCCGTTTAAAGTTTGCGTGCCTTTGATTCTGAGCGGCGGTGTACCACCCTCAGTCGATTCAATATCAGCACCCATCTGCGATAGTGGATCAATAATGCGTTTCATTGGCCGGCTGGAAAGTGATTTGTCACCCGTCAATGTGGTATCAAAATCCTGACCGGCCAGTAAGCCGGAAATCAGCCGCATAGAGGTACCGGAATTGCCAAGATCTACAGGCCCCTGCGGTTTTGTTAAACCATGCAGACCAACACCCTGTACAGTGATTTTGCCATTAACAGGGCCATCAATCTTCACCCCCATGGCACGAAACGCATTAAGCGTGGCAATGGCATCTTCACCTTCCAGAAAACCTTTGATATGGGTTGTGCCTTCGGCCAGCGAACCTAACATGATGGAACGGTGTGAAATAGATTTGTCACCTGGCACCCGTATCTCGCCTTTTAAACAGCCACCCGGCTGACAACGAAAAACGAGCTTTTTGCCTTGTTGGGGATTATTCATTACAAAAAGTATCTCTGGATTTTTTGGCGCGTTGAAAAACATCCAGTAAACATTGGCTATCCTTGTCCCTGATCGCCCGTTCCAGTATTTTCAAATCACCGGAGAACTTTTCCAGTACGGCCAACATGGCATCCGCATTCGCCAGACAAATGTCATGCCACATCGTCGGGTCGCTGGAGGCAATACGCGTAAAGTCGCGAAATCCCCCGGCTGCATATTTAAAGATTTCCGTTTTTTCATCCATATGGGACAGCGTGTCGACGAGCGAATAAGCTAATAAATGAGGTAGATGACTGGTGGCCGCCAGTACTTCATCATGATGTGTTGCCGTCATTTGAGTGACTTCTGCACCCACCTGCTCCCACATCGATTGTATTTGTGCAATCGCATCGCGGGAGGTACTTTCAACAGGCGTGATAATGACCCGGCGACCTTTGTACAGATCATCCACGGCTGCTTCCACACCTGTTTTTTCTGTACCCGCGATAGGATGTGCGGGTACAAAGTTTGTTGGCACCTGACCGAATGCATTTTCAACCGCTTCAATAACACTGCACTTGGTACTGCCAACATCAGTTAACACTGTCTTTTCAGATAAACAGGTTGCCAGGGAGGTAATAACCGCTTCCATGGCGCCGACGGGCACCGCAACCACAACAATATCGGCATCCTTAACGGCAGCTGACAAACTCGTTTCCAGTCGATCAATAACATTGAGGTCTTTTGCGGTCTGCAAATGCTGCCGGTTACGGGAAGTACCGACAATTTCCTTGCATGCACCTGCTGATTTTAAGGCGCGTGCCAGAGAGCCGCCAATTAGTCCAACACCAACAATGCAGATACGATTAATCATGGCAGATGTTCTTTATAGGTCCCGGCCTATCACGTTGGCAATACCACGTAACGGCACCATCAAATCTTTCAACTCACCAGGACTCAATGCCTGGTCCGCATCACACCATGCTTCCGGTGGATTTGGATGGGTCTCAATTAACAGGCCATCAGCACCTGCTGCAACAGCCGCCATTGATAAAGCCGGCACCATCCAGGCTTTACCACCTGCATGGCTGGGATCAACAATAACAGGCAAGTGGGTTTCTTTTTTCAGTACCGGGATGGCAGTGATGTCCAGTACATTACGGTAGGCTGTTTCAAAACTTCTGATGCCGCGCTCACAAAAAATAATATTATGATTGCCACCCGCCGCAATATATTCTGCTGACATCAACCATTCACTGATGGTTGCTGACATGCCGCGTTTCAAAATAACCGGCTTATGAATTCGACCCACTTCCTTGAGTAAATCAAAATTTTGCATATTACGTGTGCCAATCTGAATGACATCGACGTCATTTTCAATAAAGGTATCCAGCATTCTAACGTCCATCAGTTCCGTGACGATGGGTAAGTTATATTTACTTGCCGCTTTGTGAAACATTGATAGCCCTTCAGTGCCAACACCCTGGAACGAATAAGGGCTACTACGAGGTTTGAATGCACCACCGCGCATTAATCTGCAACCCGCGTCAGCAACTGCTTTTGCAGACAAATCCATTTGCTCCTGGGTCTCAACCGAACAGGGCCCGGCAATAACCTGAACTGTCGAACCACCGAGTAGGACACCGTTGATGTCGATTATTGTGTTCTGTTCATGAGATTCCCGCGCGACAATTTTATAGGGTTTGAGGATACGAATGATCTGCTCAACGCCTGGCAACGCTTCAATCAGTTTAGTATCGATTTTAGTGACATCGCCGACTGCGCCAATGATGGTGCGAGCCACGCCTTTGGACAAATTGGTTTCCACGCCCATTGAAACAAGCTTGTTCTCTACCGCCGTTATTTGCTCTTTCGGCGCCTTGAAATTCATAACAATAATCATATAAATACCTTTAACAATTCCTAAAATTCAGCACTAAGTCACATTCTGCCTAATGTTTCCAACAAACGCTGGTTTTCCTCTGGCAACCCCACCGATATGCGCAAATGGTTCGGCAGACCATATCCATCGACCAGTCGAATGATAATACCATTGTGCAATAAATATTCATTCACTGATTTAGCATCCTGCTTGATATCGACACAGACAAAATTACCCACTGATGGGATAACATCAAAACCAAGCTCGCTCAGGCCATCGCCAAGTTGCTGTAGCCCGTTAACATTCAATTCCAGGCCTTTCTTTAAATGCGCCTCATCCTGAAGCGCCAATCTCGCCGCCAGTGAGGCAATATTGTTCACATTAAACGGTTGTCTGACCCGGTTCATCAAATCGGTGATATCAGGATGAGCAATGCCATAGCCGATACGCAGACCCGCCAGTCCATAAGCCTTGGAGAAGGTACGTGTGACAATAATATTTGGATATTTTGCTATCCACGGAACAGTATCCGGGTAACCTTCGGCCCCCATCTTTGCATAACGGGCATATTCAAAATACGCCTCATCAATGATCACCAACACATTGGCAGGCACTGCTTTGACGAATTCTTCCAGTTCATTGTCAGTTAACCAGCTCCCCGTTGGATTATTGGGATTGGCAATAAAAACCAGTTTGGTCTTGTCATTAACCCGGGACAACATGGCATCCAGGTCATGGCCCCATGATTTGGCAGGCACGATGTTTAATTTGGCGCCGGCCGCCTGCGATAATATAAAATACATCGCAAACGCATACTGGGAAAACACGACCTCTTGTTGCGGCGCGACAAAAGCACGAATGATAAGCTCAAGCACATTACACGAGCCATTGCCCAGTGTAATCTGATTTGCATTTACATTATGTTTTTTCGCCAGCATGTTTTTTAGCTGATAACCGCTGTCGTCCGGATAACGACCAATGCCTTCAGCTTCACGCCTGATTTCATCAAAAAGTAACGGTGTCGGGCCTAACGGATTCTCATTCGATGCAAGCTTGATTATATTGCTGACGCCGTATTCTCTTTCCAGTTCCTCTACAGGTTTACCCGGCTCATAAGGTCGTAAGCCCCTTACGCCTTCCACTGCCAAATCATAGAATGGCGAATGCGCATTAATTGGCGAGTCTGCTGTCTTCATGGGGACGGTTCGTTCGATTTTATAGGTTATAAAACTGCGCAGGGATAAGAACCGAGCACTTTCAGAATAGATGTTTCCTGCTCAAGATCATGCAAGGCAGATGCGACACTTTTATCCATTTTGTGGCCTTCGATATCAATAAAAAAGACATAATCCCACATGCCTCTGCGTGAAGGACGTGACTCAATTCTCGTCATGGAAATTTTATTTTTAGAGAATATTTCCAGCAAGTTATGCAAAGCACCTGGCTTGTTCGGGGTCGAAATCAAAATAGAGGTCTTGTCATGCCCACTCGGTGTGGTGCTGCTTCGTCCAACAATCAGAAAACGCGTTGTATTATCTGGATCATCTTCAATATTAATAACCAACATATCCAGTTCATAAATTTGCGCCGCGATTTCTCCGGCAATCGCAGCTGAGGCTTTCTCATTTTTAGAAAGCCGTGCCGCTTCGGCATTACTGGCAACAGAAATTCGTTCGACATTCGGCATATTGGCATCCAGCCACTCCCGACATTGTGCCAGAGACTGCTGGTGCGAATAAATCCGTTTAATGTCTCCAATGTTTTTCTCGGCGCTTAACAGATGCTGATGAATACGCAGCTCGACCTCACCACTGATACTTAATGAGGAATCCAGAAACATATCCAGGGTATGATTTACCACACCCTCTGTTGAATTTTCCACTGGAACAACACCATAATTTGCCGCACCGGATTCCACTTCACGAAACACTTCATCTATTGCGCCTAGTGGCACCGTGTTAACGGAATGGCCAAAATGTTTAAGTGAGGCAGATTGAGTGAAGGTGCCTTCCGGACCAAGAAAGGCAATCTTCATGGGTTCTTCAAGGGCAAGGCAGGCGGACATTATTTCTCTGAACAGGCGCGCCAGTTCTTCATCACTTAATGGACCCTGGTTTCGATCCAGTATTTTTCGTAATACAACCGCTTCCCGCTCTGCACGATAATAATCAACATCCTTGTCTGTTGATTGTTTTATGGTGGCAACGTCCTGCGCGCATTTCGCACGCTCGCTGATTAACGACTGGATTTGTTCGTCCAGGCTGTCAATGCGACTTCTTATTTCTTCGAGTTTTTTATCGTTGCTCATTGTGCAGAAAGCTCATATTACTTTAGTGAATAATTTTTCTCTGTAAGCTCCCTCTCCCTTTAAGGGAGAGGGCTGGGGTGAGGGTAAAAGAACTTAAAACCACCCCTCACCCTAACCCTCTCCCCTGAGGGGAGAGGGAACAAGATCCTAATCATTTTTCTCTTAAGCTCCCTCTCCCTATTAATGGAGAGGGAATAAATCTAACCTTTTGACGAACAAATCAATCGCACATCAAGTACGCCTTCGATTGATGAAATTTCATTAATCACTGACTCAGGTGCTTCCTTGTCGACATCAATCAATGTATATGCAATATCACCACGTGATTTATTCAACATGTCGATTATATTAAGCTCTGCATTTGCCAGGGTGGTAGAAATTTGTCCAACCATGTTAGGCACGTTGGCATTCACGACACCAAGACGGCATCCCTCAGAGCGGCTCATGCGGACCTCAGGGAAATTCACAGAGTTTCTGACATTGCCGTTTTCCAGATAATCTTTTACCTGATCCGCCACCATAATGGCGCAATTGTCTTCCGCCTCTTTTGTTGAAGCACCTAAATGAGGAAATGCGATAACACGCTCATGGTTTTTTAACAGATTAGAGGGGAAATCACACATGTAGGCATAAACCTGACCATCCTTGATTGCCTGAGAGACCGCCTCATCATCCACAATACCATTCCGAGCGAAATTCAGAATGACAACATTCTTTTTCATCAGTTTGAGGCGTTCAGCGTTAATCATGTTACGCGTTGAATCAATCAACGGAACATGAAAAGTCACGAAGTCCACTTGTGACAACATTTCATCTATGCTTGCGGCCTGCTTCACATCAGATGATAACTGCCAGGCACCTTCGACCGTAATGCCGGGATCAAAACCAATGACATTCATACCTAATGCAATGGCCGCATTAGAAACGCTTCTGCCAATCGCCCCCAGACCAACAACGCCCAGAGTTCGCCCGGGTAATTCGAAACCGGCAAAATTTTTCTTGCCTGCTTCAGTTTGTTTGTTAATCGAGGCATCATCGCCTTCCAGCTGCCGGGAAAAATCCCATGCCTGACACATATTTCGGCTGGCAATCAACATCGACGCAATAACCAGCTCCTTGACCGCATTTGCGTTAGCACCAGGCGCGTTGAAAACCGGAATGCCCAATGCCGTTAATTTTTCCACCGGAATATTGTTCACACCGGCACCCGCACGCCCGACGGCTTTGAGGGATTCAGGAATATCCATATCATGCATCTTGAAAGAACGCAGTAAAATACCATCAGGATGTTGTATCTCTGATGCAATTTCATAGTCTTCACGTGGAAGATGTTCCAGTCCTGCAACTGAAATATTATTGAGTGTCAGTATTTTATACATAGTTATATTAATATTTATTAATTAGTTAATCGTCAGAATCTTTAAAACAATTTTCACCGCAAAGGCGCAAAGGACGCAAAGAAGTACATTTATGTTTTAATAAAAAAAACTTTGCGTCCTTAGCGCCTTTGCGGTGAATAACGTTCTTAAATACAATCATGCATTGTTCTGTTGGAAATCTTTCATAAAGCTAATAAGTGCATCTACGCCCTCTTCCGGCATGGCGTTATAAATACTTGCGCGCATTCCGCCAACAGAACGATGCCCTTTTAGAGTAATCAGCCCGGCTTCCTTCGCTTTTTCCAGAAACAGCTTGTCCAGCTCTGCGTTTGCCAGTGTAAAAGGCACATTCATCCAGGAGCGGTTAGCTATTGCGACCGGGTTCGCGTAAAAACCAGAATTATCAATGGCGGCATAAAGTTTGTCCGCTTTACGCTTGTTGATCTCGGCGACGGCACTTAATCCGCCCTTGTCCTTGATCCACTGAAAAACCAGCCCGGCAAGGTACCATCCGTATGTCGGGGGTGTATTGTTCATGGATCCACTATCTGCGTGCACCTTGTAATCAAACATACTGGGGGCTTTATCCGAAGCCTTACCAATCAAATCATCCCGCACAATCACAATCGTTAAGCCTGCAGGTCCTATATTTTTTTGTGCGCCTGCGTAAATCACACCAAATTTTGATACATCAATCGGCCGTGACAGAATAGTAGATGACATGTCCGCAACCAGCGGCACGTCTCCCGACTCAGGAATATAATTGAATTCAACACCACCAATTGTTTCATTCGGGGTGTAATGCAAATACGCGGCATTACTATCCAGAGACAAATCAGATTGATCAGGCGCAGAGGTGAATTTATTGTCTTCTGTGCTCGCGGCAATATTGACATCACAAAACCGTTTGGCTTCTGCGATTGCTTTTTTAGACCACGCGCCGGTGTTGATATAATCAGCCGATGTTTTACCTGCCAATAAATTCAACGGCACCATTGAAAACTGACTGGACGCACCGCCTTGTAAAAAAAGCACTTTGTAATTATCAGGCACCGCAAGTACTTCACGTAAATCTGCTTCAGCCTTGGCCGCAATAGACATGAACTCTTTGCCGCGATGGCTCATTTCCATCACGCACATGCCCGAGCCCTGCCAGTCCAGCATTTCTTCTTTAGCCTGAAGTAACACCTCTTTGGGCAACATCGCAGGCCCGGCACTGAAATTATATATGGTCGACATTTTTACACCTATGTTGATTAATTCCAATTTACAAATTGTAAGTTACAAGTGCTTAGTGCTAAGTAAATCCGTCATTCCGGTGTATGCCGGAATCCAGACTACCACTGCGCCCTTCTGTAACCACGTTACTTTCCACTACGCAGGACTGTCGTGCTATATCGTCCTTGTCAGCATCCCTGGATTCCGGCATGCGCCGGAATGACGGGGAGAAGTAGTGCTTAGTGCTCAGTCCTGAGTCCTGAGTCCTGAGTGCTTAAAGTTCCAGGCACTTAGTGCTTTACTCGTCCTCGCTACCAGACTCTTCTGTATCTGTTGTATCTGTTGTATCTGTTGTATCCGCTGTATCCGCGCCTTCTTCGTCAGCCTGATCGTCTTCTTCAATACGCTCCAGACCAACCAGTCGTTCTTCACCTGAACTTAAATTAATTAATCTGACACCCTGGGTATTTCGACCCATAACAGAAACCTCGGCAACGCGTGTCCTGACAAGTGTGCCACCGTCGGTTATCAGCATGATGCCATCATCTTCCGTGACATGAACCGCACCCACAACATCACCATTACGATCTGTTGTTTGAATGGAAATAACACCTTGTCCGCCACGACCATGGACCGGATAATCGGAAATAGTGGTGCGTTTACCGTAACCTTTTTCTGTCGCAGTCAACACACTACTGTCTTCAGCACCATTGATAATCAATGAAATAACCTTCTGACCTGCGCCTAACTTGATGCCCCGCACACCACCTGCCGTACGGCCCATGGGACGCACCGCCTCTTCCTTAAAGCGAATGGCTTTGCCTGCGCTGCTAAACAACATGACATCACAACTACCGTCTGTGATATCCACACCCACAAGCTGGTCATCATCTCTTAACTCTATGGCTTTAATACCATTCGCTCTTGGGCGTGAGAAATATTTCAGCGAAGTCTTTTTCACGGTGCCTGAAGCGGTCGCCATTAATACAAATTTATCTTCTTCAAACTCACGAATGGGCAAGATCGCATTGATGCGTTCGCCTTCTTCAAGCGGCAATAAATTAACAATGGGTTTACCGCGCGCACCCCGGCTTGCCTGTGGTAATTCAAATACTTTCTTCCAGTACACTTTTCCACGACTTGAAAAACACAAAATCATGTCATGCGTATTGGCGACAAAAAGCTTGTCGATAAAATCTTCTTCCTTGATATTCGTCGCCGACTTGCCACGACCACCACGACGCTGGGCACGATACATACTCAAAGGTTGCGCTTTTGCATAACCTTCATGCGAGAGTGTAACGACCACTTCTTCTTCACTTATCAGGTCTTCAACGCTCAGATCCTGTTGCAATGTGACAATTTCAGTACGACGTTTATCACCAAATTGATCTTTTACTTCCTCAAGCTCTTCACGAATCACACTCATTAAACGCTCAGGCCTGTTCAATATATCAAGTAAATCCTCAATTACAACCAATAACTCTTTGTATTCTTTTAATATTTTATCCTGCTCAAGCCCCGTCAAACGATGTAATCGTAAATCCAGGATAGCCTGTGCCTGCACCTCTGATAAACGATAAACACCTTCAACCATACCAAAGGTCTTGTCCAATCCTGCAGGGCGTGAAATATCCTCGCCTGCACGTTCCAGCATTTCAACAACCGCGCCGGGACTCCAGGTTTCGGCCAGTAATTTTATTTTCGCGTCTGCCGGGCTGGCTGCACTTTTAATCAGCGCAATAATCGGATCAATATTGGCCAGTGCAATTGCCAGTCCTTCCAGCACATGGGCACGGTCTCTGGCTTTACGTAAATCAAATACAGTACGACGGGTAACGACTTCACGTCGGTGACGAATAAAAGCCTCAAGGATTTGTTTCAGATTCAGAATCTTCGGCTGGCCATCAATCAAGGCAACCATGTTAATACCGAAAACATTTTGTAACTGGGTCTGTTGGTAAAGATTATTGAGAATTACTTCCGCAACTTCACCACGGCGAAGCTCGATGACCATGCGCATACCATCTTTGTCAGATTCATCACGCAGCTCAGTGATACCCTCGAGTTTCTTTTCCTTGACCAGGTAGGCAATTTTTTCGATTAAATAAGCCTTGTTAACCTGGTAAGGCAATTCAGTAACGATAATCGTTTGTTTACCTGATTTTTCATTGGTCTCGACATGTGTACGACCTCTGACATAAATTTTTCCACGACCCGTTCGGTAAGCATGGTGAATACCCCGTGCGCCATTAATTATGCCTGCAGTCGGAAAATCAGGTCCAGGAACATGTTCCATCAAACCCGGCACATCAATCTCAGGATTTTCAATCATCGCCAGGCAGGCGTTGATTACTTCCGTCAGATTATGAGGCGGGATATTGGTTGCCATTCCCACCGCGATACCGGACGAGCCATTGATGAGCAAATTAGGTAAGCGTGCGGGAAATACCGTTGGCTCACTTTCTGATTCATCATAGTTAGGCAAAAAATCGACAGTTTCTTTTTCGAGGTCCGCCAGAAGCTCATGCGCGATCTTCGACATACGGATTTCGGTATATCGCATGGCTGCGGCAGCATCACCATCGACCGAACCAAAGTTACCCTGACCATCAACCAGCATATAACGCAATGAAAACGGTTGCGCCATGCGGACAATCGTATCGTAGACCGCAGAATCACCATGGGGATGGTATTTACCGATGACATCACCCACGACACGCGCTGATTTCTTATAAGGGCGGTTCCAGTCATTGCCCAGTTCACTCATGGAAAACAGCACACGCCGGTGTACCGGTTTTAATCCATCACGCACATCCGGTAACGCACGCCCGATGATGACACTCATCGCGTAATCGAGATAAGACTGCTTCATCTCATCTTCGATGTTTACCGGTATAACTTCTTTAGCAAACTCCATATCCCAGGCCAGACTCCTGTAGTCATTACGAGTAGTCATTACGCGCGATAATTATGTAAAATTAAAGCGTGTAAAAGTGTAATTTTGAACTTTATTTAAGCAACTTATTTTACAATCAGTTTTATCTAACGGATTCTGCTGATTTGAACCGGCATATACTAACACATAAGTGCATCACACGGCATCTTTATGAAGTCTTGTCAGGCGTGAACTGAGGCGCTTAGAAAAAGAAAGCAAAAAATAATCAATCATTTTTCATCAATGCCACTAGTTTTTCATGGGTAGGTTGAACAATGGCCCCTTTTTCAGTCACCAGGGCATCAATCAGGCTATAAGGTGTAATATCAAAGGCAGGATTCCAGGCACAAATACCTTCATTTTCCATGTTGTTTTCATAAATCGATTGACCGCCAAATGACAATATTTCAGCACCCGGGCGCTGTTCAATAGTGATCTTTTCACCTGACGTCATCGCCATATCAATGGTGGTCGTGGGGGCCGCCACCATGAATTTTACATTGTGATGCCGTGCCAGTATCGCCAGCCCATAGGTACCAATTTTATTCGCAACATCCCCGTTTGCCGCGATACGATCTGCACCCACAATGACCCAGCCGATTTCGCCCTGCTTTAATAAATGGGCCGCCGCCCCTTCAACGATTAACGAAACCGGAATCCGGTCCTGGGACAATTCCCATGCGGTCAATCGTGAACCCTGTAACCAGGGACGTGTTTCATCAGCAAAAACCTGTTTTATATTCCCGTTTTTATACGCCTGCCGAATGACACCCAATGCGGTTCCAAATCCGCCCGTTGCCAACGACCCGGTATTACAGTGTGTTAACACCGCACATGATTTATCGATTAAAGCAGCGCCGTACTGGCCCATAGTATGATTAGCTTCGATATCCTTGCGGTGTATATCTGATGCTTCATCCAGTAAAATTTTCGTTGGATCACCCTTGATCTGATCAAACAACTGTTTCATATGATCAAGCGCCCAGAACAAATTGACTGCCGTGGGTCTTGCCTGTGCCAGTGTATGAATATCGTCCAGGATGTCCTGTTTCCAGCTTGTGGCTGATTGCTGATAACGTGCACTTGCGGCTATAACAACACCATAGGCGGCGGTTATGCCGATGGCGGGCGCACCCCGGACCACCATGTCCCTGATGGCATCTGCCACATCATTGACATGCTCCAATCGTAAATATTCAGCCCTGGCAGGTAATAATCTTTGATCCAGCAGCTCCAGAGCATTGTTCTGCCATCTTATGGCTCGGATATTGTCGTTCAAAATATTTTCCATCATTATTTACTCATCATTCATATTCGCTGGCCCGATATCCACCCGAAACAATACCACCAGTCGTATTATGACATAAGCCACCAATAGGTATTTTGTTATAGCGTCTGTTTTCCTGACTGATATGTGCTGTATTGCACTATCGTACCGCATTCCTTAGTACGTTATACTAAACCACGATGAACACTCTCAAAATCAACATTACAGCCGCTGGACAACTAGCATAAGCGACAGGGTCTATGTTACATATTGATTCACTAATACATGCAAGCTGGGTCATACCCGTCGAACCTGATGATGCTGTTTATGAGAATAGCGCCATCGCGGTTAACGATGGCTGTATTATTGATATCCTCTCCAGCGAAGAAGCAGACAAAAAATACAAATCATACCAGACCCATCACCTGGACGATCACGCCCTTATTCCCGGCTTTATAAACACGCATACTCATTCACCAATGAGTTTGATGCGAGGTCTGGCCGATGATTTACATTTAATGGAATGGTTACAAAAATTCATCTGGCCAGCAGAAGAAAAATGGGTAAGCGCCAAATTTGTCCGTGATGGTGCCGAGCTCTCCATAATCGAAATGATTCGAGGAGGCACAACCTGTTTTAATGATATGTATTTCTTTCCAGATGAAGTTGCCCGCATTGCCAATCAGGTAGGTATGCGCGCCTGCGTTGGTTTAATTCTCATCGATTTTCCCTCGGCCTGGGCCGGCAATGCCGATGAATACCTGCACAAAGGACTGGAGGTCCATGATCAATTTAAAGAAAACTCCTTGATCACCACCGCATTTGCACCGCATGCACCTTATACAGTGTCTGACAAACCACTGGAAAAAGTCCTGATGTATGCAAACGAACTGGATATTCAGATTCACATGCATGTCCATGAAACGGCTCACGAAGTGACGCAGGCCGTCGAACAGCACGGAAATCGACCGCTTAAACGGCTTGCTGAACTGGGCCTGGTTTCCCCCCGGTTGATGGCAGTTCATATGACACAATTATCCATTGATGAAATTGCATTACTTGCTGATAACAATTCACATGTCATTCACTGTCCCGAATCCAACCTGAAAATGGCCAGTGGTTTTTGTCCAGTTGCTAATCTGGTAGAGACTAATATCAATGTTGCACTCGGTACTGATGGTGCTGCAAGCAACAATGACGCGGATATGTTTAGCGAAATGCGCATAGCGGCATTATTAGCTAAAGCCGTCATAAAAGATGCAAGCGCCATACCCGCATCCTATGCATTAAGAATGGCCACATTAAATGGTGCAAAAGCCCTGGGTATTGATGCTATAACAGGCTCTCTCAAGAAAGGTAAAGCGGCAGATATTACCGCAGTCTATTTTGGTGATCCGGAAACACAACCCCTGTATCATCCTGTATCTCAACTGGTCTATTCATGTGGCCGTGATAAAGTCACCAATGTGTGGGTAGCAGGAAAACAGTTACTCAAGGACCGTGCATTAACAACGATCGATGAAAAATCAGTGCTTTCAAATGCCAGAGCCTGGCGTGATAATATCAATAGTTAGGGAACCTCTGGTGTCTCATGAAACGATACATTAATCAGAAGCTCCCTGGCGCAATGCCGATGATGATATTTTGTGCTGGGTGCCAGGCATTAAAGACTAAGCCATAAACTTTAAGCATTACCAAAACCGTCATTCCGGCATACGCCGGAATGACGGTTACGATCATAGTTAACACTTAGCAGTCAGCACTGATAAATTATATCAACAGGAAAACAATGTGATGTCACAAACTGCACAAAATGTGGATCAACATGAGATCAACAAATTCGAAAAAATCGCTTCACGGTGGTGGGACCCGAATGGTGAATTTAAACCTCTGCACGAGATAAATCCGTTGCGCCTGGACTTTATAGACAAGATTGCCCGTTTGAAAGGCAAAGATGTTGTCGATGTGGGTTGTGGCGGCGGCATATTGTCAGAAAGTATGTCATTTAGAGACGCTAACGTCACTGGTATTGATATGGGCGAAGGGCCACTGTCCATTGCAAAATTGCACCTTCACGAATCCGGTGCCAACGTGGAATACACACAATCAACGGCGGAAGAATTTGCCCGGCAACATCCCCGGCAGTTTGACGTTGTTACCTGCATGGAATTACTGGAACACGTCCCGGACCCGGAATCAGCAATCCAGGCCTGCGCCAGTCTGGTCAAACCAGGTGGCCACGTCTTCTTTTCAACAATAAACAGGAACCCGAAAGCCTATGCGCTTGCCGTTCTCGGTGCAGAATATTTTCTCAGGATGCTACCCAAAGGTACGCATGAATATGCAAAGTTTATTAAACCCTCTGAACTGGAAGCCTGGGCACGGTCGGTGAACCTGACAATTAAAAATATTAAAGGTATATCCTATAACCCACTGTTAACTGAATATTCAGTCACACGGGACGTCAGTGTTAATTATATGGCCCATTTCGTCTCAAGCGACTAAACCATACGGCTTTGATGTGAGGCATAAGTGATTCGTACTGTATTATTTGATCTCGATGGCACGCTGGCAGATACCGCGCCAGACCTTGCCTGGTCTTTAAATGCTCTACTAAAAGAGCAAAATTTGCCTGCCCTGCCCTATGAAGATATACGCCCTGTTGTCTCCCATGGAGGCAAGGCGCTTATCGAACTGGGATTCGGACTTTCTTGTGATAGTGATAAGTTTGAAACATTAAGAGCACGCTTTCTGGACATCTATTGCAATAATTTAACAAATCAGACCACACTGTTTCCAGGTATGGAAACTTTGCTGGAGAAAATCGAGTCCAAAGGTTTAAACTGGGGGATAGTCACAAATAAGCCAGCATGGTTAACAGATCCCTTAGTGGCACAACTGAATCTGACACAGCGCGCAATCAGTATTATCAGCGGTGATACCATTGAACATCGTAAGCCGCACCCTGCTCCCATGTTGCTGGCCTGTGAACAGGCAGGCAGTGAAGCACATGAGTGTCTTTATATCGGGGATGCTGAACGCGACATCATTGCCGGCAAAAATGCTGGCATGAAAACACTAATCGCACTTTTTGGTTATATCGGCGTAAATGATACGCCTGAGAAATGGAATGCGGATGGATCAATTAATCATCCATTGGAAATTCTGGATTGGTTGTAGCTCAAGCTACCGATAATAAAATCTGTTTTTACCACGGACGAATACATGGATATATGAAGGTAGGGCAACGCAGGACGCAGTTGCCTACAGGGATGTAGGTAAGGGGCGATAGCAGGACGCGGTAGCTTTGCCGAGGTCACGGAGAAAAAAGAGAGGGTTATTTCTTTCTCCAAAAGGGAGAAAGAACTTAAATCATTAAGATTTTCTCCGTGACCTCCGTGGTTAAACTGTCTTTTTGTTTAGGAGGCCGTGTTTGCAGGATGCTTGGGCTATACGAGGCCACAATCATAATTATCTTTCGGGAAATATAATATGTACGATTTATCTAATCTCATTATTGTCGGTGTTGTTGCATTTATTTTTGGTGCGCTGGTTGTATTTATTGCGCTTGGACAAAAAATATCTTCCTTGCGTGAACAAAAAACAAAACTTGAGATACTCAATGAAGCAGAAAAAAAATCGAACGAAGATAAAATACACGCATTAAATGAGACACGGGAACAACTAAGTAATACATTTGCGATGCTTTCAACAGAAGCACTTAATCGTAACAATGAATCTTTTCTGAAACTCGCCCAGGAAAATCTGAAACAATATCAAATCAAGTCCCAAAATGAGCTGGAGAAAAAAGAGAAATCATTCGAGAACATGATTAAACCGATTAAACAGGCTCTGGATAAAACCGAACAGCAAATACACAATATTGAAAAAGAACGTAAGGAAGCCTATGGGTCATTGACTCAGCATCTTGAACAAATGGCACAAACCCAGAAGAACCTGCATTCTGAAACGCGTAACCTGGTACAGGCATTACGCCGTCCGGAAGTCAGGGGGCAATGGGGTGAAATGACACTCAAACGTCTCGCAGAGCTCGCCGGCATGGTGGAGCACTGTGATTTCTATGAACAGGAAAGTATTAATACTGAGGAAGGCGCATTACGCCCGGATATGATTGTTCGCATGCCGGATGGCCGTGAAATCGTTGTCGATGCGAAAACACCTCTCGATGCCTATCTATCAGCTATTGAAGCCAGTGACGAAGAAACAAAAGCGAAAGAACTGGCAAGGCACGCACGTAATGTTCGTAACCGTGTACGCGAATTGGCCGGTAAGGCCTACTGGAAACAGTTTAAAAACGCGCCTGATTTTGTTGTCCTGTTTATACCCGGCGAACAATTTTTATATGCTGCGCTGGACCATGACAGGGACTTGCTGGAAGAAGCATTAAGACAAAAAGTCATTCTCTCCACACCGACCAGTTTTGTTGCACTATTACGTGCCGTTGCCTACGGCTGGCGCCAGGAAACATTGGCCGAGAATGCTGAACATATTCGTCATATCGGCGAAGATCTTTATCATCGATTGGCGGTGTTTTCAGATTACTTGCAAAAGGTCGGCAAAAGCCTGGATAGCAGTGTGTCACACTTCAATAAAGCCGTGGGTTCCTTCGATGCAAGAATATTACCCAGCGCCAGGAAATTCACTGACATGGGCATCAGCGCCAAAAAGGAACTGGACAAAATCGAACAAATCGAAAAAACCACACGCACTGTTGAATCTAACCCTGAGGACAAGACCTTAAACCATTGACCACGGGGAACACGGAGGAAAAGAAATAAAAAGCTAATTTAGCCACGGACGAATACATGGATGTATGAAGGTAGGGCAACGCAGAACGCAGTTGCCTACAGGGATGTAGGTAAGGGGCGATAGCAGGACGCGGAAGCTTTGCCGAGGTCACGGAGAAAAGCTTTTTTGGATTAAGTACCCTACATAACAAAAATACGGTTCTTCGTACCTCACTCCAACCTACAAATGATTTTTACGATATCCTCTCTTTTTTCTCCGTGACCTCCGTGGTCAAACCATCATTATATTCTTTTCCCCCGAGCGCCCCGTGTTCCCCGTGGTAAAAAGGTCTTCAGTCTTCAAGCTGTTCTCTTAACACCTTCTTTGAATCCTTGACGACTTCATCGGTACTTTCTTTTACTTTTTTCTTGATTGCTGCCGTATCGAAGGGATTGCTATATATGGGACGACCTTCTCCGATGTTAACACCAAACCACAAGCCAACAGCCATACCAATGACGATACCAAAAACATATTTTCTAATAGACGATAATATTATCATTTTTTATCCT
>JAUWSG010000012.1 GCA_030610155.1 Gammaproteobacteria bacterium | reverse complement strand
TGTTGGTTTTGTTTTCCTGTGTAAATCTATTTTGTCTCGGTGCAGCGGATGCAGCATCGATCGATATTCATGCCGTGAATAAAAAATGTGTTGCATGCCACAATGATGATTTACAGGCGCATATTGACGTTCCGGTTTTGTCCTCGAAAGAGTCTTCGAATGAGTGTTTACAGTGTCATGCAGAAAATGATGTCAGCGCCAGTTTTTTAAAAGTAGCACAATCGAATCCCGTCTCTGCAAAAAAAACCGTAGTAGATGCGCCGCCTGATAATTCCACTAGTGACAGTCAGTTTTATAAAAAAGCCAGTGGTAAGGGACCGGGGATGAGTGTGACGATGTATTATAAAAAGTCACGCATCGGTGATCAGCCCAATGAAATGATTATGATACCGGAAGGTGAATTTGTTATGGGCTCCAATACACGTTTGCCTGATGAAGGCCCGCAACACAACGTCTCTTTAAAGGCGTTCTGGATAGACAAGTTTGAAGTGACCAATTATCAGTACAAAAAATTTATAGATGCAACTAAAAGACGTTCACCAAATCATTTTGAAAACAGAACCTTTCCCGAGGATGAAATTGATCATCCGGTGACTTTCGTGTCATGGAAGGATGCCAGAGCATATTGCAAATGGGCGGACAAAAGATTGCCGGCCGATCAGGAATGGGAAAAAGCAGCACGGGGAACGAAGGCGCAAATATATCCCTGGGGGGATGTTTATGACACCGACAAAGTCAATTCTCCGCAGCGATGGCAGGAACTTAAACTGGAAGGTGGTACAACACCTGTCGGTGCCTTTGAGCAGGGTAAAAGTCCTTATGGTCTATATGACATGTCAGGTAACGTCTGGGAATGGACTGCATCATGGTATGAGGCCTATCCTGGTAATACCGAGACATCTGAAAACTATGGGCAAATCTACAAAACCTTAAAAGGTGGGTCCTGGTGGGATTGTTCGTTTTATAAGTGCGGTATTTCTGCGCCCACGTATAATCGTTCTTTTTTTCTGCGTTCTACTAAAAATAAAAGTTTCGGTTTTCGCTGTGCCAGGGATGCATAGCTTGTAATATTTTACACAATAAGTTTTATACATTTTTTCTAATGACTGGGTATTAAAAATAACAACGATGAAATACGAGCCAGGTATGTTTAAATTATTTTTTTTAATAATCGTTCTTTTGTTGAGTTTTCAGGCGGTTGCAAAAGATAACGCTGTTGAAAAAACGGGGATGGTTTTAGTGCCGGCCGGCGAATTCATTATGGGCAGTAACAAGGTTGATGAGAAGAAAAAATCGGTAGGTTTTGGGAATGTTAAGCCCTGGTATGTTGATGAACACCCAAAACGCACGGTGACACTTGCGGCGTATTATATTGATCAATATGAAGTGACGAATCAACAGTACAGGGAATATGTACGAAAAGCCGAATATAAGCCGCCAACTCAATGGATAGAATCAGGTTATATCCTTGGCATGAAAATGAACATGGTATCCGAACTTGATGTTCAAAGACTACGTAAGCTGGTATCAAAAGTGTTCAAGCTGGATATAGATACTCGTGAGATGAACAAGGAACAGCTGCTCGACGCCATCAAGACGCGGTTGGCTTATATGGACATGCTGCCTGTCACTTATGTGAACTGGTATGATGCGAATGCTTTTTGCAAATTCACCGGGGGTCGATTGCCTACTGAGCAAGAGTGGGAAAAAGCGGCACGTGGTAATGCCGGGAATGAGTTTACCTGGGGTAATACCTGGAAGGCAGGCATGAGCAATACAGGTGAAGAAGAGTGGGAAGATGGTGTTGCACCTGCAGGCTCCTATAAAACAGACATATCGGCATTCAAGGTAATTGATCTGGCAGGCAATGTATCAGAGTGGGTTGATGGCTGGTATCAGTCCTATCCTGGTTCTGATTACAAGAGCGAGGATTTTGGCAAACTGTATAAAGTCATAAGGGGAGCTGCATGGGGAAGGGAAGGCCATTATGCAATCAGTCTTTTTCAGCGTGGTGCATACCGGTTTAACCTGGAGCCGCAGTCTACCCATGCTGACCTGGGGTTTCGTTGTGCAAAAGGTGCGTCTTAACTATTGTGTCTTGACTACATAGCCACAGGAACAACAAACGGGTATCCGGAATTTATATTCTGGCAGGGAAGCCGTCTATGTCACATATAAACAAACCGGATTATGCCGGTGGTAGCATCGTTAATTTGATGAGTTCGATAGCGAGCGCATTAGGTGCGGATGCGACAGATGTGCCTCAATCAAAATTACTTCCCGCCAATCAGCTTTCTTCCGCTAGAAATATTATCTTCATTGTTGTTGATGGTCTGGGTTATAACTACCTGACGAGCTATGGGAAAGACAGTATCTTCACAGATAATTTGCAAGGTTCCCTGACCTCTGTATTTCCTACCACAACAGCATCGGCTATTACGAGTTATTTCACCTGTCTAACGCCATTGCAGCACGGCTTGACAGGCTGGTATATGTATTTAAAAGAAATGAACGATATTGTCACCGTGCTTCCTTTCAAGCCGCGTGGAAGCCCGGTATGGAAACGTCTGGATAAGCGTTACCAGGAAGTGCTCTATAATTTTCAGTCTGTATTCGACATGATAAAAGTGCCCTCTTATATTGTCACGCAAAAAAACATTGTTGATTCTGTCTATAGTCTGGCTGTCTCGGGGAATGCTGATCGACTGGCATACCAGGAACTTGAAGAAATGTTTGTACAGATCAAAAATACAATTTCATTGCCGGATGATCAAAAGTTTATCTATAGCTACTGGTCAGGTTTTGATGCAGTCAGTCATCACTATGGCTCAAGAAGCACGGAGGCTTTATCAACATTCCGGGCCTTTGAAAATTCGTTTGATAAATTTATTCGCGATATCAAGGGGACGAATAGTACCGTCATCGTGTCAGCAGACCATGGTTTTATCGATACAGAGCCATCAAGGGTCATTCGTTTGGAAGATCATCCCGATTTGCAGGATACCCTGGTGTTACCGCTTTGTGGCGAGCCGCGTGTTATTTACTGTTATGTGGACGATACAAAGAAAGTGCAGTTTGAGAATTATATTAAAAAGGAATTTGCTGACTATTGCCAAATGTATAAAAGCGAAGAATTAGTACGCCAGGGTTATTTCGGGACGGGAAAGCCCTGTCCCGGTTTTGCTGACAGAATAGGCGACTATGTGCTAATCATGAAAGAAAACTATGTCCTCAAGGATACACTACCAACAGAACAGCCCTTTACACAAATAGGTGTACATGGCGGTCTGTCTGATGATGAGTTATATGTCCCGCTGATTAAATTTGAGGTTTAAAGCAAGGCGATGAGATCAAAACAAGGGTTAACCGCAAAGGCGCAAAGTACGCAAAGTTTTTTGTATTAAAAAACCAGTATTCATTTTCCTTTGCGTTCTTAGCGCCTTTGCGGTGAAATGCTCTTTTTATTCAGGGTATAGTGGCCAGGAAAAACAAATGGTCAGATATCGCCAGAATTTCTGCATCGGTTAATGCCTGAAGGTCTGTGCGTTGCATATCGGGTATATTGGTAATGGCCAGTTTTATCGCTTCCGGTGTTCTGCCATCAATTGGACCGGCTGTTCTGCCCTGGTTTTCGAAACCGTGGCAACTGCCGCAGTTATCATTGTACAAGCGCTCTGCATCAAGCCCGTCATCATTGTCTCCGCAACCGGTGCCCAGTACTGTGGTGAGTACAACAATACTTGCGGCGAGTGTTTTTTGTATCTTATTTTCGTTACTTGCCATTACAACTCCTGAAGAAATTCCGATAATTAATATAAGGCTAGCACATTAGACGGTCGGAACCGAACTACAATTACTCATTATGACAATGTTTTTATAAGAAAATTCAGACAAGTTATACGCAAAAATAATATAGAATACAAAAAGTTATGTAATTATTTGTCAGGCTAGGGATATGATCATAAGGCCAAAGCACCCGAAACATGGAAAATTCAGGAAAGGCATTTCCACGGCGTATTTGCAGGATGAATCAGCTGTTTTAGACCGGCTGGTGGCTGCAGTAAGTCTGGAACATGACGCAAAGCAGCGTATACAGAAATTGGCTCGTACCCTGGTCTTGAACGTACGCCATATGGGGGTCAAGTCCGGCGCGCTGGAAGCTTTTTTGCAGGAATATGATCTTTCATCAGATGAAGGCATCGCCTTGATGTGCCTGGCCGAAGCATTATTACGTATTCCCGATCCCGCGACGGCAGATAAGTTGATCCATGACAAATTAACTACGGCGGATTGGGAAACCCATTTGGGCAACAGCCCGTCAATATTTGTCAATGCGTCAACCTGGGGGCTGATGCTCACCGGGAAGTTTATTAAGCTCGACAGTGGCGATATTCAAACTGCGGGTGCATTGATTAATAAACTGGTTGCTCGAAGCAGTGAGCCGGCCATTCGTCTGGCAATAAAGCAGGCGATGCGGATTATGGCGCATCAATTTGTGATGGGCCGGAACATTAATGATGCATTGGAAAGAAGTCAGCACGAATCAAATAATGGTTATCGTTATTCCTATGACATGCTGGGTGAAGCCGCCATCACCCGGGCAGATGCGGATAAATATATTCAAGCTTATGAAAACAGTATCGATGTTATCGCGACGCAAACGAGTGATAACACGCTGATAGATGAGAAAAGAAGTATTTCCATCAAACTCTCCGCATTACATCCACGTTTTGAATATTCCCAACATGACCGTGTGCTGAAAGAATTGACACCAATAGTGTTGCAGCTTGCAGAAAAAGCAAAACAGGCGGGTATCGGCATGACGATTGATGCTGAAGAATCAGACCGCCTGGAATTGACGCTTGATATTTTCGAAACCGTATTTTGTTCTGCAAAACTCAATGGCTGGTCAGGGCTGGGGCTTGCTGTTCAGGCATATCAGAAACGCGCCATGCCGGTTTTGCAGTGGTTAGCTGAGTTGTCTCGACGTCAGGGTCGGCGGATTCCACTGAGGCTGGTGAAGGGGGCTTATTGGGATACCGAGATCAAGCGGGCACAGGAACTGGGTCTTGAATCGTACCCGGTTTTTACCCGCAAGGTCGCGACCGATGTATCGTACCTCGCCTGTGCCAGATATATGTTATCCATACCCGACGTATTTTACCCGCAATTTGCCACTCACAATGCCCATACGGTCGCCAGTATCATCGAGTTTGCAGACGCCGGTTGCCGTTATGAATTTCAACGTTTACATGGCATGGGTGAGGCCCTGTATGCCTCGATAGTAGATGAAAAGGGCATGAATATTCCCTGTCGGGTGTATGCGCCCGTCGGCAGTCATGAAGAATTATTGCCGTATCTTGTGCGTAGATTGCTGGAAAATGGCGCGAATACTTCTTTTGTCAATCGAATCGAAGATGAAAAAGTTTCTGTCGAAAAGGTAATTGCTGATCCTGTTGAACAACTTGTTAGTCTGGAGAGTAAACCGCATCCACGTATCCCATTGCCCGTTGATTTATATGGGGAGGCAAGGAAAAACTCATTGGGTGTGAACCTGAATGACGCAGAAGCGCTTATCTCGCTGGCTGAAAAACTAAAATCGGTTTCCGGGAAAACATGGTCGGCAACACCACTGATTAATGGCGAGGCCAGGGACGGCAAGGCAATCGAGATTTCAAGCCCGGGTAATCATAATAAAGTAGTTGGTACGGTAGTGGAGGCCCTGGATGAGCATGTTGATCTCGCATTGGAAGTCGCATTCAGTGCGGTACTTGACTGGGATGAGACATCTGCCGACAAGCGGGCCGGTTACCTGGATAAAGCGGCAGATTTAATTGAAAATAATCTTGCTGAGATCATCATGCTGTGTGTGCTCGAAGCAGGTAAAACCGTTGCCGATGCTATTTCAGAAATACGAGAGGCCGCTGACTTTTGCCGATATTATGCGATGTTGTGCCGGCAACAGTTCGCTAAACCACAATGCATGCAAGGGCCGACAGGTGAACGAAATGAACTGTCACTACATGGGCGAGGTGTTTTTGCCTGCATCAGCCCCTGGAATTTTCCGGTCGCCATTTTTACCGGGCAGGTCGCTGCCGCATTGGCTGCGGGAAATACTGTCATTGCCAAACCGGCAGGGCCAACACCATTATGTGCAATGTTTATCACACGATTGTTACTCCAGGCAGGTATTCCTGAAAATGTTCTAAATTTAATACCGGGTAATGGCAGCCAGTTGGGTGAAAAATTATCAGGCGATAATCGCATTGCCGGTATTGCGTTTACCGGGTCGACTGAAACGGCCTGGCATATTAATCGACGTCTGGCGCAACGTGATGGACCTATCGTGCCATTGATTGCCGAGACAGGTGGTCAAAATGTCATGATTGTCGATAGTTCTGCCTTGCTTGAACAGGTTGTCGCCGATGTTATCCGTTCTTCTTTTAATAGCGCGGGTCAACGATGTTCGGCTTTGCGCGTATTATTCTTGCAGGAGGAAATTGCGACAACGGCCATCAAGCTGCTGTGTGGTGCAATGGAAGAACTCTCGGTAGGGGATCCAGTATTGTTATCAACGGATGTCGGCCCGGTGATTAATAACGCGGCAAAAGAAATACTTGTCAGGCATGCAGATAAAATGTCATTAAAAGGCAAAAAACATTATCAAGTGAAATTAGATGATGAAACAAATAGCGGCGTGTATTATCCGCCCGGCCTGTTTGAGATTGATAAAATAAGTCTGTTGGAAAGAGAAGTATTTGGCCCAATTTTACATGTGGTCAGATATCAGGCATCCAATCTCGATAAGGTCATTCAGAGCGTTAATAATACCCGCTATGGCTTAACGTTGGGGATTCACAGTCGAATTGATGAAACAATCGATTATATCAAACGTCGGGTACGTGTCGGTAATGTATACGTCAATCGGAACATGATTGGAGCAGTTGTAGGCGTTCAACCCTTTGGTGGTGAAAGCTTGTCCGGAACGGGTCCGAAAGCGGGTGGGCCTCATTATTTGCAACGCTTTTCCTCTGAAAGGACCTTGTCTGTTAATACTGCGGCGATTGGTGGTAATGCCAGTCTTGTATCGTTGAGCGATCAGGAAGAATAGACGGAACTTTTGTGCTGGAATGTTTTCTTATAATTTAATGTCGGATTAATGGCATAATTCAGCAGTCATATAATATTGTATTAATTCGATCATAAGTTATTCAAGGTATTCCTATGCTGGATAGTTTTGCACGATTTCTAAAAGTACTAAATTCAGAAACTGAGCCAGGTCAGATCAGTCTGGCATTGGCTTTTGCCATGATTGCGGGCTTTACACCCTTACTGAGTTTGCATAATTTACTTATTATTTTAATGGTTCTTGTTTTAAGGGTTAATCTTTCTGCTTTTATAGTCGGGCTGACTGTTTTTACCGGCCTGGCTTATTTGTTAGACCCCCTGTTTCATCAGGCTGGTTATAGCGTTTTAAATAACGAGAGTTTAAAAGAGTTATGGACCTCAATGTACAACACATCAATATGGCGTCTGGAACGTTTTAATAACACCATTGTGATGGGCAGTCTGTTGCTTTCTTTGCTGGCATTTATCCCGTTTGTACTGACAGTTAATTATCTTATCGTGCGCTACCGAACATCATTGCTGCGATGGGTTGAAAAGCTACGAATTGTAAAGCTTATTAAAGGCTCAAAGTTTTATGGTGTTTATAAATCACTCTCCGGGTTAACCGGCGCATGAAAAAGTGGATCCGGTGGCCAGGGTTTATTGTTTTTATTGCTGTTATTGTTCTTGTAGCAGGTGGCAGCTATTTATTTGCCGGTAGTATTGTAAAAAAATTGATTGAACATTCAGGCACTGATTTATTGGGTGCAAGGGTGGAACTGGATCGGGTTAATCTTTCGGTCATGCCCCTGGGGTTTGAGTTGC
Source organism: Gammaproteobacteria bacterium (assembly GCA_030610155.1). Lineage (GTDB taxonomy): Bacteria > Pseudomonadota > Gammaproteobacteria > SG8-11 > SG8-11 > JAADIM01. Next base: position 21,734 of record JAUWSG010000012.1, on the reverse strand, counting down.
AAAACTTGCAAGTGACCAATCCTGATAATCCTATGCAGAATGCCGTTCAGGTCAAGCGTATAAAATTCTTCATGAGTGCGATGGAGTTGCTGCGCCTGAATGTCGTGATCGATGAGATGAGCGTGGATAATGTCAGGCTGAATACCCGGCGTAAAGAATCGGGTGCAGTTTTAAAGAAGGCGAAAAAGGCGGTTGCGCCTGAAAAATCACAGGGTCTGGATTTCTCTTTACCTAAAATTGAATTTCCTGATGTTAAAGATATCTTGTCCAGGGAAAAGCTCAGGACGTTAGATTTGGCACAAGAGGCTGAAACGGAACTGGATAATGCCAGAGACAAGTGGGAAAAAAATATAAATGCACTGCCGGACAAGGGTAAATTTCAGGCCTACGAAGATAGAATAAAATCTATCAAGCCTGTTAAAACGGGTGATACTGTAAAAGATATACAGGCAATATCAGATGCGCTGGGTGAATTAAAAAAAATAAAGAAAGATATTAAACAGGATATTGCCCGGATTAAAAAAGCAAAGTCAGATTTAAGTCAGGACGCAAAGACGCTGCGGACACAATTCGATCATTTGGCTAAGGCTCCTGCAGATGATTATGCTCATTTAAAAGAAAAGTATTCACCTTCTTCCTCCGGGGCATTAAATATAAGTCGGGCATTGTTTGGTAATACGATTACCTACTGGGTAAATGTTGCGGCGGACTGGTACAGAAGGTTAAGCCCTGTCTTAAAGAATGCCATAGATGACGAAAAAACACAGACCCCTCAACAAGTCAGGCATAAAGGAATAGATGTACGTTTTGCTGAGGATGCGCCATCACCGAATTTTTTAATCAAGTCAGCGCATGTGTCACTGGAGCTGGAAGTAGGTGATATACGTGGAGAAATTAACAACATAACTTCTAATCAGGAAGTCCTCGGATTGCCTCTTACGTTCAGTTTTTTTGCAGATAAACTAAAAAATGCAGGAGAGCTGGAGTTGGTGGGCACATTTAATCATACCGAGCCTGGCCATTCAGAGGATAAAATCAGTTTCAGATTGGCTCGTTATAAAGTTGAAAATTTTGTCTTGTCTGAAAGTGATACATTTCCATTATCATTGAAACAGGCGCAATCGGATTTGCAGGCTGAAGTGCAGTTAAATGAAAACGAGTTGACGGCCAATATGCTCTCGGCAGTCCAGTCAGCTGAATTTGTGACAACATGGAACAAAAAACCAGGTAGCCTCGCCAGGTCAATGGAAAACGCGCTTAAGGATGTTAATGCTTTTGAGATCAAAGTAGATATAAGTGGCTCAAAAGAAAATTATGATATGGATGTCAGTTCTGATCTGGATGAAATTATAAAAAACGCGATTGGTCAACAGGTCAGGCAAAGTATTGATAAGTTTGAGAAGCAACTTGAAGACAGAATCAAGGAAAAAACAACAGCAAAGATTGCTGAGCTTGAATCACGGTTCGGCAAGGCTGATCAATTACAGAAGAAGCTGGATAAAAGAGAGAAGTTGGGTGATGAGCAACTTGAATTGGCTGAAAATAATATAGATGCCTTGATAAAGGCAAAGAAAAACAAGCTAAAGAAAAAAATGGATAACCTCAGCGACAAGGACCAGAAGAAAATTGACAAGCTGAAGAAAAAATATAAAAACCTGTTTAAATAGATTAACAGCATTTCATTATACTATGCCCATGAAGAGTGTATTTTTATCAATAGACCAGGGCGGTCATGCCAGTCGTGCTCTTTTGTTCGATGAAGAGGGTATGGTGGTCAGTGAAGGTTATGAAGAAATCAAAACCTTTTGTAAAAATGATAGCTGGGTAGAACATGATCCGGAAGAATTGGTTTCTTCAATTAAAACAGCCATTCGCGGGGCAGTGGCAAAACTGGATAAAAGTCGATATCGAATAGTTTCAGCTGGTCTGGCAACGCAACGATCCAGCATGGTGTGCTGGGATAAAGTGAGTGGACAGGCTTTATCTCCCGTCATCAGTTGGCAAGACAGACGTGCTGCTGTCTGGGTACGCAAGTTTGATCAGTACGGGAAAAAAATACATAAAATCACCGGGCTGCTCATAACCGCACATTATGGTGTCAGTAAATTCAAGTGGTGCATGGATAATCTGTCTGCAGTCAAGCAGGCAAGCTCTGAAGGGCGTTTGGTCTGGGGGCCATTGGCAAGCTTTATTATCTATCGCTTGTTGGTTGAAAAACCTTTATTGGCTGACCCTGCAAACGCTTCGCGCACTCTTTTATACAATATGAATACCCTTGGTTGGGACGATGATTTGCTTGCCTTGTTTGATGTCCCGCAAGAGACGCTGCCTGTCTGTGTCCCCACCTTGTTTGATTTTGGCCATTTTTATATAGATGAGACGAAAATACCGCTAAAAATAGTAACGGGTGACCAGTCTGCAGCATTGTTTGCTTATGGCGAGCCGGAACCGACGGCTGTTTATATTAACCTTGGAACCGGTGCCTTTGTTCAGCGCGTATTTAATCAATCAGTTGATTATGTGCCTAAATTATTAACCAGTGTTGTCTCGCAAATAAAGGATGAAATTTCATACGTGCTTGAAGGCACGGTTAATGGTGCGGGCAGTGCTTTTGTTGAGGTTGAGAACCAATTCGGCATTGATCCACGTGAAGCTCAGAAGAAACTCCCCCAATGGCTGGAAGAAAATAACGATGTACCCTTATATCTCAATGGCGTATCAGGACTGGGGTCACCTTACTGGGTAGCTGATTTTAAATCCAGGTTTTCATACGAAGGGGATGATACGCAAAAAATTGTGGCTGTTGCGGAGAGTATACTCTTTCTGATAATGGTGAACCTGCAGGAAATGGAAAAAATATGTTCATCCCCGAAATACATTATTGTGACGGGAGGGTTGTCACAAAATGCAGCTTTATGCCAAAGACTTGCGGATCTGACGCAAAAAGAGGTGTATAGACCTGAAGAATGCGAAGCAACCGCAAGAGGAACAGCGTATTTATTAATGAACAATAAATCAGACTGGTCAGAAAAAGAAAAAGGCCTGTGGATCAGGCCTTTGGAAAACAAAAAATTTAATCAGCGTTTTATTTGCTGGAAAGCGCAAATAGAACAGGCATTACTCAGCAGCGGACAGTGACACCTGCTTCGTAGAGTTTTCTATGTTCGCATACAACATGGTTAACTCTTCTTTCATCACTTTAACGCTGGGATGTTCGGCGCCATAGTTGGTTTCAACAATGTTGATAGCCCGTTTGTATAATGGTTCTGCCTTGCCGAATATCTCTCCTACATATTGCTTTCTGAATTTAAGCTGTACAATGATGACGTTGTTTTTGTTGCTTGTGGCAGCATCGCTGACCTTGATCTTTTCATTCTCATTAATGATATCACTCAGTCCCTGATTATATATCACTTCATTTTGGGCCTGTATGTGGTAAATATTAGCAAGGCTATATAAGGTCATTGCAATCTGCGGGTCATTTTCTTCAAGCGCGTGTTCCATTATGCCTAATGCTTCCTGATAAAATGACTCTGCTTCATCATATTTTTCCTGCTTGGTACAGATAGTTCCGAGGTTAAACAGTGATTCGGCGACTTCCATGTGGTCGGGCCCTAAATTAGATTCTCGTATTGTTAGCGCCTTCAAATGTAACTCTTCGGATGCGGTGTTATTTCCCCGGGCCGCATAAACATTTGCTAAATTGTTAAAGGTGTTGGCAACGTTCAGGTGGTTGGGTCCCAGTGTCTTTTTCCATAACACAGAAGCCTGTTTGTAAAACATGACTGCATCATCAAGTTTGGACTGTTTTTCATACAATTTTGCCAGGTTGTATGCTGACCGCGCAACCGTCGGGTGCACGGAACTGAACAAGTTCTGGCGCATTAACAGTGATCGTAAATGTAGTTCTTCAGCTTTGGCAAATTGTTCTTTGAGAAAAAATAAATTCGCAAGATTGTTAAGCACCATTGCTACCTTTGCATTTTCTTTCCCCAGGGAAGTCTCAAACATAGATAGTGAATCTTCATAATATGATTTTGCCGCTTCCAGATCACCGGTTGCTTCGGATACGATGCCCATTTTATTAAGTGCGTCGGCAGTATTTTGATGTTGTTTGCCAAAAATGCGTTTTGAGAAGCTCAGGGAGTTTTGTGCAATTGATCCTGCTTTATTCAAATCACCTTTACTGTAAGAGGAGACGAACTCGTCTGTCAGTTCAGACCACGTGGCTTCATGGTCGCTGGTAATTTTTGGAGAATAGAGGGGAGTGCTATTGCTTTGTCCCAGTTTGGCAACTTGAAGCATTGGCTGGGCATTTGCTGTGCTGACGCTAATGAAAAGTAACGACAGAAATAAGCTCATTCTGGATATTTTGAACATGCAACTGCTCCTGGAATATCCTTATTTCCTGTTTAGGTATCGTCCCTCGATCTGTTTTTCACTTCCTCTGAAGTAAATGAATCATTGCATAGAAAAAGTGCTGTTTAGCGACAAAATACATCATGGTTATGCCAGCCAGTTAAAATTAATATCGGCTGGAACGGGTCTGAGCTTTAGAAATATGCGAGGAAATTGAAATTAACCATTTAAAGAAAGAAGTCGATACAAGATGCATGGAAAGGTTAAAATTTTGTGTCGGAAATTTATAACATATTGAAATATAAGGAATATAGTAATGTTTCTGCGGTGTTTGATGTCGCCACATAGCCAGGTGTGTGACGTTAAAGCAGTCCAGTTTTTTTTACCGCCTGAAATGTTTACAAATATTTAAAAAATGGAATGAATTTAATCACAATATGTTTTTGAGGATATAAATTTAAATATGCGGCTTAACTTACTTACTCAACCCGTTAATCGGATACTTATTATTGGTTTTACGCTGATTGCGCTGGTACCTGTTAGTGTTTTAGGGGTCAAGTTATATCAGGCGGCATGGGATGATGCGTGGCGTGAAATTCATGAAAAACACAGATTGCTGGCCCTTAATCTGACTCTCCCTATTGAAATATATATTAACGATCATCGTTCGATGTTGAAGCTACTGGCATCCTCGCTTACGGACCAGTATGGCAACCTGGATTACAAACAGCTTGAACTCAGAGGTGTTGAGCGCGCCCAGAGATATTTAAAGGATTTCAAGTCTCTGGTACTTGTTGATAAGGAAGGTAATACACGGTTACAAATCCAGGATGGGACATTAAATAAAAATACTCACCAACTATTTGCCAAAGAAGTTCCCTTTATTTACGCACGAGACAAGAACAGGTGGTATCTCAGCGGAATCCAAAAAAGCCCACTCGATGGAAAGCCTACCCTTATACTTGCCCAACCCGTCAGAAACGCAGAGAACAAGGTTGTGTATGTTCTGTTAGGCGAGCTGAGTATTGATTTAATAGAAAAGCTCAGGCGAAATATTAAATTTGGTGTAAAAGGTCATTCTGCTATCGTTGATAATTTTGGGCGTGTGATAGCACACCCCAATCCTGGCTGGATGAAGTCAATGGAAGACCTGTCTGATTGGGACATCGTCCATAAAATGATGGCCGGTGAAACGGGCGTAACTGAATTTTATTCATCATTTATTAAGCAAAATATGGTTGCTGGTTATACCTCTGTTCCAAAGTATGGTTGGGGGATCATGGTTCCACAACCGAAGTCCGAGGTTGAAGACCGGGTTCATAAGCTGCTCTTTTCTCAATTAGCCTGGGGCTTGCTTGGTCTCATGTTGGCTGTGGTGTCTGCTATTGCGCTTGCGCGCTGGATCACTGGCCCCATAAATCGATTAGCGGCAGCGGCTGAGAAATTAAATAATAATGATTTTGAAGGCGAAATACCGGAAATGAAAGAAAACATGCCGAAGGAAATCAGTCAATTGAATTTCGCAATTCATGGCCTGGTTTCGGGCCTGCAAGAATCCCGCGTAGAGGTAACAAAGCTTAATGCTTCTCTGAAAGGCCGTGTAGAAGAAGCGACCTCGCAACTAACAGATGCAAACAAAAAGCTGGTTGAGTTAGTCGAAAAAGACCATCTCACCCGGTTGTCAAACCGGCGACATTTTGAAAGTAGTTTGAAAAATTCACTTAATAGACGCAGTTCTGACATTTCTTCACTCTGTATTTTATTAATTGATATTGATAACTTCAAAGAAATTAATGATCAATACGGACATGCTGCCGGCGATGCGATACTTGTCCAGCTTTCAAGTATTATGGGTAATGCCATGCGTAATGAAGATCTTGTTGCCCGTTATGGTGGGGATGAATTTGTTGCTCACATGCGTTGTAATTTGAAAATTGGCAGGACACGCGCAACGGAAATAAAAGATGGAATTGACGCGTATCGTTTTCACTGGCAGGGTGAAGACATGCACGTTACCGTGAGCATCGGCTTATTATACTGTAGTCTGGATCGTGAGGTTGATTTTCAGAGTGTGTTACGTGAAGTCGATAAAGCGATGTATCAGGCAAAACAAAAGGGAAAAAACGAAATTATGGAAGTCATGTTTTCTTAAGTAGTTTCAAGTTTCATGTGTTAAGTAAAAGAAAAACCGTTATTCCGGTGTATACCGGAATCCAGATTGCCACTGCACCTTCTATAACCACGTTACTTTCCACTACGCGTTCCACTTCATTCCCGTCATCATCCCTGGTCCGGCCTGCGCCGGAATGACGGTGAGTGTTAAGCTACTAGTCTTACGTCACAAGTCCTGTATGGTGTGCCGGGTATTTTCATCTATCCTTTAAAATAGTAAGAAAACTAATCCTTCAGGGTTATTGACTTAATATTAGTAAACGCTAATATTTCGTGGTCCGGTGTTGTTCTGGGCTATAATTTAAATTATTCGTATAAAAATTAGTAAAATCAATAGGATAAAGTAATGCCCGAACTATTTAATAAAAGATGGATCGCCCTGGCGCTGGGAATGAACCTGCTTATGAGTGTTGTTGCAATGGCGGATAAAGCGCCATTGAGCGTATTTCAGGCTAAATATCAAACATTAAGCCATGAAAAATCCTTTGATGCCGTGATCGAGCCGGTAAAGCAGGCGACGGTTTCCGCACAAACATCCGGGCGCATCACGGAGATAAACTTTGATGTTGATGATTTTGTGCCAAAGGGCAGTGTTTTGTTGCGTTTCAGAAATAAAAAACAAAAAGCAGCATTAAGTGAAGCGCAGGCTGGATTAAAAGAAGCCGAAACCCGTCTCGAAGATGCGCGGCTGGAATTCGAACGTATTAAAGGTGTTTATGCAAAGAAGCTGGTATCAAAAGCTGTTTATGACAAAACCCGGACGACACATAAAACAGCCATCCAGCAACTGGACCAGACACGTGCCCGGCTCACTCAGGCCCAGGAAGATTTTGATCGCACTGTGATTAAAGCACCTTATGCCGGTATCGTTGTAAAAAGATATGTAGAAGTCGGCGAAACAGCAAAAGTGGGCCAGGCGCTTTTGACTGGTTTTTCCATGGATTCTATTCGTGCTATTGCCAAGGTACCTCAATCACTGATCGGCTTAATCAATCCGGACAAAGGGGACAAGGAACAAAAAAAACAGGCTTATATTATCTACTCCGTTATCAAGGATAAGAAGTCAGGTGAGGGGAAGGTAAAACTAATAAACAAAGTAGCGGCTACCACTATAACGATTAATCCATATGGTGATCCAGACACACATGTATTTAATGTGAGGGTCGGTTTACCGGGGGGGCTGGAAGGCATCTATCCGGGTATGTTTGTAAAAGTAGCGTTTATTGTCGGAGAAGAAAAACATTTACTGGTACCCCGGCAAGCAGTTGTTAATCGCAGTGAAGTGACGGCTGTCTATGTTATTCAGTCAGGCGGTAATATTTCATTTCGACAAATACGTGTCGGCAAAGTGTTTGACGATGACATGATCGAGGTTTTATCCGGCCTGGAAGAGGACGAACAAGTCGCACTCGATCCTGTCGAGGCTGGTATACGCTTGAAAGAGCTGCATGCAGGTAACACTAAATGACAGGCAAGATGGGCATTTCAGGTACGATTGCCAAAATATTCCTGACTTCAAAGATCACGCCCTTATTCGCTTTGTTTGGCCTGCTATTGGGCATCTTTGCCATGATAGTGACACCGCGTGAAGAAGAACCTCAAATCAATGTGACGTTTGCCAACATCTTTATTTCATTTCCGGGCGCATCCTCTACCGAGGTTGAACAATTGGTCAGTACACCTGCCGAGCAAGTGCTTTCAGAGATCAAAGGTATTAAACATGTTTATTCTGTTTCAAAACCGGGTATGTCTATTCTCACGGTACGTTTTCTGGTGGGTGAAGACCGCACCCAGGCAATTGTGCGTCTCTATAACAAGATTTATTCAAACCGGGACTGGTTACCGCAAAATCTGGGCATAGGGCAACCTGTTATCAAACCAAAAGGGATTGATGATGTGCCGATCCTGACCCTGACGTTGTGGACAGAAGATACCACTCGCGGCGCCTATGATTTACAGCAGATTGCTCATGCGCTGGAGACAGAACTTAAACGCATAAAAGGTACACGGGATATTTTTACTGTTGGTGGTGCTGACCAGGTGGTGCACGTGTTGCTTGATCCGGTAAAAATGTCAGGTTTCAATATTTCCCTGGAGGACCTGAGGCAGGCATTGGTCGTCAGCAATGCTTCACAGGATGCAGGTACTCTCTTACGTCGTAATGAGGAAATTGTTATTCAGGCGGGTGAGTTTTTATCTAATCCGGATGATATTGCCAGCCTGGTCGTCGGGGTCAGCAATGGTTCTCCGGTTTATTTAAGCGATGTGGCCCAGGTGCGCCGCGGCGCTGATCAAGCTGAACAATATGTGTGGTTTGGGACAGGCACGGCTGCAAAGGACAAAGGTATTAACGTATCCGGGGAGTTTCCGGCGGTCACTATTGCGATTGCAAAAAAACAGGGTAGTAACGCAGTCGAAATTACTCAGCAGGTGGTAAACAGGATCGAGCAGTTAAAGGGGATTGTTATTCCACAAGGCGTGAATGTCACGGTGACCCGTGATTATGGACAGACCGCCGACAGTAAGGCAAAAAAATTAATCAGTAAATTGATTCTTGCGACCACTGCAGTGGTATTGCTGGTGCTTTTTACTCTGGGTTGGCGCGAGGCCCTGATCGTGGGCACGGCAGTCGTTATTACTCTGATGGGGACATTGTTTGCATCATGGGCGTGGGGGTTCACCCTTAATCGGGTCTCCTTGTTTGCACTCATTTTTTCGATTGGCATTCTGGTAGATGATGCGATTGTTGTGGTAGAGAATATCCATAGACATATTCAGATGGGCGGTAAAAAACTGATTGAGGCCATCCCACTGGCAGTCGATGAAGTAGGGGGGCCGACTATTCTGGCAACGTTTACCGTCATTGCGGCGTTATTACCCATGGCATTTGTTACCGGACTGATGGGGCCCTATATGAGTCCTATTCCCATCAACGCAAGTATTGGGATGTTAATATCACTGGTGGTTGCCTTTGTTGTGACACCCTGGATGGCATTGAAATTTATCAGTACGGATCAGCATGAAAAAGAGTCGGGCGATAAACCGGATAGCAAATTTTCTCTTTTTTTAAATAATCTGATCATGCCCTTTATTAGTGGCAGTAATGATCGTTTGCGTCGCTGGTTGTTATTAGGCGCGCTTGTATTGTTCATGGCGGCATCGGTCGGCCTGGCGGTGGTTAAATGGGTTGATCTGAAAATGCTGCCGTTTGATAACAAGTCAGAGTTGCAAATCGTTGTTGATATGCCTGAAGGTACAACGGTGGAAAAAACGGCGCAGGTATTAAATGAATTAGGTGCTTATATCGCAACGGTTCCGGAAGTTACTGATTACCAGGTTTATGCGGGAACTGCTTCACCGATAAATTTCAATGGGCTGGTGCGACAATATTATCTTCGCTCAGGGCAAAATATAGGTGACATACAAGTTAACCTGGTTGGCAAGAGCGTGCGTGATCGCAAGAGCCATGAAATTGCGATGGCGGTCAGGTTGCCTTTGCAGGAGATTGGCCAGAAATATAATGCAAATATCAAGATTGTCGAGGTGCCACCCGGGCCGCCTGTTCAGTCTCCTCTGGTGGCGGAAATTTACGGACTGGATCATCAAGGTCAACGCGAAATAGCCAGATCAATACGTGAAATATTTGAAAATACAGAAAATGTCGTGGATGTAGACGACAGCATTGAAATAACGTCACCTAAACTTACGCTATTGATCGACAGGCAAAAAGCGGCATTGCTAGGCGTATCGCAACAACAAATTACTTCCTCGGTTGCCACTGCATTAAAAGGAGAGGATGTCAGTTATCTGCATAATGCAAACACCAAGTTTCCGGTGCCTATTCGTCTGGAATTTACCGTTGCGGATAAAGCAAATATTCAGTCGGTGCTTGCGTTGAAATTACGTGGAAAAAATAACAAGTTAATTCCTATGTCGGATATTGTCACACTTCGCAAGGGTGAGCGCGAACACGCAATTTACCACAAGGATTTATTGCCTGTTACCTTTGTAACCGGTGATGCGGCGGGTGATCTGGATAGCCCGCTCTATGGGATGTTTGAAATCTATAGCCAGTTAAATAGCGAAAAGCTTCCATTTACTGTTGATCAATATCTTCTGAGTCCGCCCGAGAATGTGGTCCGTTACGGTTTAAAGTGGGATGGTGAATGGCAGATCACGTATGAGACGTTCCGCGATATGGGTATTGCCTATGCTGTCGGGATGATCTTTATTTATTTACTTATTGTTGCGCAATTTCGGTCATATCTCATACCACTTGTTATTATGTCACCCATTCCATTAACTATAATTGGTGTTATGCCGGGTCACGCTCTTCTGGGGGTGCAATATACCGCGACTTCCATGATCGGCATGATCGCCCTTGCCGGCATCATTGTGCGGAATTCAATTTTGTTAGTCGATTTTATAGAACAGCAAACGAGAGAGGGCGTCGCGTTAAAACAGGCTGTTGTTCATGCGAGCGTAGTTAGAGCCAAGCCTATCTTTCTCACGGGTCTGGCGGCCATGCTGGGGGCGTTTTTCATTCTTGACGATCCCATTTTTGGTGGATTGGCAATATCGCTGATTTTCGGCATTCTGGTTTCAATGCTATTAACCTTGCTGGTTATTCCGGTTATGTATTATGCCTTTTTCAATAAGCGACAAGCGCTGGATAGTTGACGATTAGCTGGTTTTTGCCAATGGGGCCGATCCCGGAAGTCAGAAACTTGCTAAAAAAGAAACAATTGACCTGCAAACGAGTGAGCAGGGGTGATTATCGGGCGCAACAGGCTTCAGGTTTTATCGATATTGTCGATGTTGAGGGAGTCTATAAAAAACCCTATTAAATCTTTGTATTACTTTGATAAATTGCTATTATGTTTAATACATGGGTATGCTGTTTTACCCGACTGCCTAGAATGGGACTAAAAAGAATATGTCTGATAGAAGATTACAAGTCTTTCACACCGTTGCTAAATTATTAAGCTTTACCAAGGCAGCTGAATCACTTCATATGACGCAACCTGCGGTCACCTTTCAGGTGCGCCAGCTGGAAGAGTATTTTAATACCCGCCTGTTTGATCGTACCCATAACCGCATTAATTTAACGGAAGCGGGTAAACGTGTTTACGAATATTCCGATACCATTTTCCAGGTCTACAGCGAAATGGAAAATGCTGTCAGGGAAATCACCGGTGATGTTAATGGCGTATTGATTATCGGTGCCAGTACGACAATTGCAGAGTACATGTTACCCGCGTTGCTGGGTGATTTTAAAACAAAATATCCGGATGTAAATTTGCGTTTACGGGTGTCAAACAGTGAAGGCATTGTCGCCATGGTCGAAAACAATGTGATCGACCTCGGTGTTGTCGAAGCGGCGGTAACAAACAAAAATCTCGCAGTGGAATTATGTCGTATCGATAGACTGGTTGCCGTTGTGCCGCCAAATCATGAATTTGCAAATCTAGAGACTATGCATATCAAGGACCTGCTCAGGTATCCTTATATATGTCGTGAAGAAGGTTCGGGTACGCGGGAAGTTATTCTTGAGTATCTGGATCAGCTTGGCTTAGTAAAAGAAGAATTAAATATCATAATGGAACTGGGTAGTCCGGAGGCGCTTAAAGGCGCGGTAGAAGCCGGCATAGGTGTGACCATTATCTCGCGCGCAACCTTGAATAAGGAACTAAAACTGGGTACGTTGATTGCAATTGACCTGGAGCCACCACTTGAACGACCTTTCTCGTTTGTTCACCAAAAGCAAAAATTCCGTCAACATACTGTAGAGAAATTACTGGAGTTTGCCCGGCAGTATTGTCATGATCATCCAACTCCGGAAGATTAAAACATCTTTACAGACTTCGCTCTAAAGTAGATCGCCTGATGTACAGCCAGGCTGGCTGACGAAATGAATAAAAGCGAAAAAATCCTGATCAAATATTATGACTCATTGGCATCTGATGAACGCGAGATGCTATTGAGCTTCGCTGAGTTTCTCGCCGGGCGAAGTATTAACAATCAAACCATTCAAGTACCTGTTCAGATTGATCGACCTGCGGAAGAAAGTATTATCGCTGCGATTAAACGTCTATCGACAACTTATTCCATGATTGATAAAAGTAAACTCCTGTCTGAAGTGTCTGATAAAGTGACCGGGCATGTTGTTCATGGGCAAGAGTTGTCAGAGGTGATTGATGAGCTGGAAGTGTTCTTTAAGCATGAGTATGAACAATATGTCAGTGAAAAAACACTGATGAAAGAAACATCGACAACAAAGGATGATAAAGAGTGAAAGAGCTGTTTCAAGCGTGGTTTAAACGAACCTTTGCTGATCCCCAGGTTGTTATACTTGCGTTCCTGTTGTTGTTTGGTTTCGGGGTTATTATTTTTATGGGCAAGTTGCTGGCGCCGTTGCTTGTCAGTGTCGTGATCGCCTATTTACTTGAGGCCGTGGTGCGTATTCTGATGCGTAATAAGTTGCCCCGTATGCCGTCAGTGCTGATTGTCTTCACCATGTTTGTTGTTGTTCTGGTTTTCCTTTTGTTTGGTTTACTGCCGTTATTATCATCCCAGGTTGCGCAACTGGTCCAGGAGTTACCTAACATTATCAGTCGTGGACAGGAAGCTCTGGTAAGGTTGCCTGAGCTTTATCCTGATTATGTATCTCATGAGCAGATCAATGAAGGTATTGCAGATGTACGTAAAGAATTACTGTTTCAGGGAGAACATTTACTAAAATATTCGATTGCCTCGATCACCGGTATTATTACTATCCTGATATATCTTGTGCTGGTGCCGTTGCTGGTTTTTTTCTTTTTAAAAGACAAGCAACAAATAGTGGACTGGGTTGCACACTACCTGCCAAGAGAAAGAGGCCTGGCCGCTCAGGTGTGGGCAGAAATGGACCAGCAAATTGGTAATTATATTCGCGGTAAATTTCTGGAAATCATCATTGCCGGCGCGGTAACGTATATCGTATTTGCTTTGATGGGATTGCAATACGCCATGCTGTTGGCAGCACTAGTCGGCATTTCTGTGGTTGTGCCTTATGTTGGTGCAGCAGTCGTGACGTTGCCGGTCGCCGCCATTGCTTTTTTTCAATGGGGGTGGTCATCAGAGTTTGCTTATTTGATGCTGGCTTATGGAATTATCCAGGCCCTGGATGGTAATTTACTGGTGCCCATCCTGTTTTCAGAAGCTGTCAATTTACATCCGGTGGCGATCATCGTCTCGATTGTTGTCTTCGGCGGGATATGGGGCATATTAGGCGTGCTTTTTGCTATTCCATTAGCCACGTTGGTCAAAGCCGTACTGACTGCCTGGCCAACCGAACCACCCGAAGAGCAGACCGCTAAAACATAAACGCTTGAAAGAGTTAACTATAGATTTTCTTTGCGTTCTTTACGCCTTTGCGGTTAATTCCTGTTGTTGATATCACCGCAAAGGCGTAAAGAACGCAAAGGGAATCATCATAGGATCTGATTTATGGTTTAAAGGTTTTAACAGCCGCCAGTACTTCATCGACATGTCCGTCCACTTTTACTTTGCGCCATTCCTGTTTAAGTGTGCCTGTTTGATCGATCAGAAACGTGCTGCGTTCAATGCCCCGGACTTTCTTTCCATACATGTTTTTCATTTTTATTACATCAAAAATATCGCACAGTATTTCATCTTCATCGGAAATTAAATCAAAAGGAAATTCCTGTTTTTCCTTAAATTTTTCGTGAGACTTGATGCTGTCTCTGGAGATGCCAAATACAATGGCGCCCGCACGTTTGAATTTCAAATTATTGTCCCTGAAATCCTGGCCCTCGCGGGTACAGCCGGGTGTGCTGTCTTTGGGATAAAAATACAGAACCACGGTTTTACCCTTAAATTTGGACAATTTAAGGATTTGATCACCCGTCGCCGGGAGTGAAAATGTCGGGACTTTTTTGCCGATCGATGCTTTTTTGCTCATATTTCCTGCTTTTTAATATCTGGTCTGCTGGTTTTAAAAGAAACGCTATTGTACAACAGTTGTCTTATAATCCAATTCCCCGGAATAGTTGGCTTTTTCTTGTCAATAATCGCTGGCAGAAGTAACATTCGATGCAAGCACGTATCTTGCCCTCTGGCGGGAAATGCGGACTGGAAATTTTAATGCAGGTAGTAGGAGATAGATTACATGTTCCACGGTAGCATGGTGGCTCTGGTTACCCCGATGAAAGAAGACGGGTCGCTGGATCAGGATAGTTTGCGGAAATTACTTGAGTTTCACATCAAAAACAGTACTGATGCCATTATTGCGGTCGGTACCACGGGTGAATCTGCAACCCTGGATGAGGAAGAGCACTGCAATGTCATTCGACAGACAGTGGAAATTGTTAACGGCCGTATTCCGGTGATTGCGGGAACAGGAGCAAATTCCACCACCGAAGCGATTACACTGACAAAATGTGCCATGTCTGCAGGTGCCGATGCGGCGCTATTGGTGACACCTTATTACAATAAACCGACACAGGAAGGTCTGTATTTACATTACAAGGCGATTGCGGAAGCCGTTGCGCTGCCGCAAATTCTTTATAATGTGCCCGGACGAACAGCTTGCGATATGTTGCCCGAAACAGTGGAACGCCTGTCGCATATTTCCAACATTGTCGGGATCAAGGAAGCAACGGGTAGCATGGAGCGCGGTCAGGAAATTCTGGACCGTTGTGATGGTCGTGTTGACCTCTATAGTGGTGATGATGGCACGGCAATGGATTTAATATTATCAGGCGCAAAGGGCAATATATCAGTGACAGCAAATGTTGCACCCAAAGCAATGCATGATATGTGTGCTGCTGCATTATCTGGTGATCGTGCCACGGCAGAAAAAATTAATGAGAAACTCATTGCCTTGCATAAAACACTTTTTATTGAATCGAATCCGATACCCGTAAAGTGGGCGGTACAACGTATGGGGCTGATACCTTCCGGTATTCGATTGCCTCTCACGCCTTTGTCGAGTGAGAACGAACAAGCTGTATTAACCGCCATGCGTCAGGCAGGTATTGACGTTTAATGAGTATGAAATTTATGAAATATTGTCGTATTGCCATATTAGCTATTGGCATTTTTGTGTTCTTACAGGCATGCAGCAGTAATAAGGCCGCGCTGGTTTATGAGGAGAATATTTATGGTGCGCCGCTTGAAGTGCCACCGGACTTGACGAAGCCCAGAAGTCAGGACGATCTTTCGCGTTTATTCGAGGATGACAAGCCGGCCAGTTTTTCAAAAGGTCAGTCTGAAGGTGAGCCTGAAAATTTGCCCGTATTACCTGAGCAGAAAGATATCAGGCTGGAGAGGGATGGCGCGCAAAGATGGCTGGTTCTGCAGGGTGAACCCCGAAATGTTTGGCCATGGGTGCGTGAGTTCTGGAGTAAAAGTAGTTTTACTATCAGTACCGAAGACCCGGTCATGGGCTTGATTGAAACTGACTGGAAGCAATACAGAAAAAACCTGCCAACGGAAGACGGAAAAATAGTGGGGCAGGTGAAAGGCGAAGAAAAAGTATACTCGGTGCCAACACGGGAAAGATTTCGGGTGCGCCTGGAGCATGGTGATGAGCCTGGTACAACAGAACTTTATCTAACGCACCGGGGTGTTAGTCTTATCGCGGACGGGAACATGATTGTCTGGACAATGCGCCCCTCAGACCCGGAGCTTGAGGCAGAGGTGTTACACAATTTGATGATGTTTATCGGTGTTGGAGTAAAAAGATCGGGCTCGACACTGGCGGGATATGCCGAGCATCTGAAGATCGCTTCAATAATACAGGACCCTGATGGCCATCCAGTATTGAAAATCGATATGGAACTTTCGCGTAGCTGGCGGCGAATCGGTGTGATCCTGGACAGAATGAATTTTATCATCGAAGGTCAGGACCGTTCAGTAGGGACGTATAAAATCAAAGCCAAAGATCCATTGGACGATGATGGTGTGAAACAGGAAAAGGGCTGGTTTTCCAGTTTATTTTCCAGTAATGATGACGAGCTTACAAATTTAAAAGTTGTTTTAAAAGAGGAAGGCTCAACAACACATGTCACGGTTCGTTATAAGAACGGGAAATTTGCTTCAGAAAAAGTGGCAACAAACGTGTTGAATGAAATGATCAACCAGCTTCAATAAACGATGCGTTTTTCTTCATTGGGCAGTGGTAGCCGCGGAAATGCGATTCTTGTTGAAGAAGGGCAAACCTGCGTGATGGTCGATTGCGGGTTTTCCTTGCGTGAAACTGAACGTCGGCTGGCGATACTGGGAAAGCAATTAGCTGACATTTCTGCTGTTCTGGTGACGCATGAGCACTCGGATCATGTGCGGGGAATAAATCCGTTCATGAAGAAAACCGGAATACCTGTCTGGATGACGCAGGGTACAATGGATGGGTGTAAATTAGCTGCTGGTTTATCGGTTACTGTATTTGATCGGGATGAATCAATAGAAATAAATGATTTGTCTATAGACCCTTTTCCCATGCCGCATGATGCTAATGAGCCTTGCCAGTTTGTTTTTAATAATGGTGAGAAGCGGTTGGGGATTTTGACTGATGTTGGATCAGAAACGCCCGCTATAATTGATCATTTGAATGCTTGTGATGCATTGCTACTGGAATGTAATCATGACGAGGACATGTTGAGCGGGAGCGAGTACCCGGCATTTCTCAAGCAGCGTATTCTGGGTGATTATGGGCATTTCAGTAATGAACAGGCGGCAAGCCTGTTACAGAAGCTGGACTGTAGTGACTTACAGCATATTGTTGCTTTGCACTTGAGTGAGAAAAATAATGAAACGCAACTTGTTCGTCAGGCATTAAGTGACGTGCTTGATTGTGAGCAAGACTGGATTGGCGTGGCAGAGCAGAATATAGAGTTACAATGGCGTAGTATTTTATAGAAACTTCTTTAGAAGATATCAGGTAAGAGGGTGTGATGAAAAAGAAAGACGTGTTATGTACAGGTAAAGCCAAGTCTGTTTATTATACAGATGATGACAAAAAATTAATTTTACATTTTCGTAATGATACTTCTGCTTTTGATGGTGAAAAAATAGAGAAGTTGGCGCGCAAAGGGGAAGTTAATAACAAGTTCAATGCATTCATCATGCAGAAACTGGAAGAGGCAGGTATACCGACCCACTTTGAAGAATTAATTTCGGATGAAGAATCACTGGTCAAAAAGCTGGACATGTTCCCGATAGAATGTGTCGTGAGAAATATTGCCGCGGGAAGCTTGTGTAAACGATTAGGGGTGGAAGAGGGGATTGAAGTTTCGCCACCGATTTTTGAATTTTTTCTGAAAGATGATGCACTGCATGATCCGATGATTAACGAGTACCATATTCAGTCTTTTGGTTGGGCAAAACCCGAAGACGTCGTTGCGATGCAAGAACTGACATTCAAGGTCAATACGGTATTAAAAAAATTGTTTGCCGATTGCGGTTTATTATTGGTTGATTACAAACTGGAGTTTGGTCGATTCGGTGATCAAATCGTATTAGGGGATGAGTTTACGCCAGACGGGTGTCGCCTGTGGGATGCCGAGACCCGCAAGAAACTGGATAAAGACCGCTTCCGCCAGGGCCTGGGCGGCGTTGTGGAAGCTTATGAAGAAGTGGCCTCACGACTTGGCGTTAAATTGAGTTAACAAAGCGCTATTCAGTGCTTTGTGGGAAATCGACCAGCTTGCGTCTGAAACAAAACCCTGTTTTGTGAGAGGAGTTTTGTTTCGGGCTGATATAGCAAGTAATTTGTAGCGGGTTCAGCTCATGTAGCAGTGCTATTGTTGTTATCGAATTTTGATTCATCCTGTTTCTCCCTCATGTTTCTTTATAATCCATTGATTTTAAACAAGTAGATGTTTGGAAAATTCTTTTTCCTTCAATTTCTGATTCTTACCCTAATTCCCCCGCAGAATATTTTCTCGTCTTTATAAGTTTTACTTACAAGATATAACTTTTTCTTACTTATCCTCATATAAGCGATATGTTAAGTTATTCAACTAGTTAACATAATAATATTGAAATAGTCGATTTTCAGAAAGATTATGACGTCATGCGGGGGCAATATGTCAGTAAATACAGTAAGTTATAAATTAACTGCGCTTTTCTCTTTTTTCTTCCTTGGTGTTTCTAATGCATTTTTTATCCCGTTGGCAAACGCGGGGGCATCCTCTTATACCTTGTTCGAGTCGGGGCAGGTGCGGCCACTGGCACTGTCTTCCGATGGTGAACGCCTGTTCGTACTGAATACACCGGATAACCGTCTTGAAGCCTACAAGGTCACTGATAAGGGGCTGAAGCATAAGGGCTCTGTTTCTGTTGGCCTGGAGCCTGTTGCGCTTGCGATGCGTTCTAACAACGAGGTCTGGGTCGTGAATAATGTCTCGGACAGTGTCAGCATTGTTGATGTTGATAATTTGAAAAAAATGTATGTTAAACGTACCTTGCTCGTGGGTGATGAACCCATGGACATTGTTTTTGCCGGTCCGGGTAAAAACCGGGCATTTATTACCACTGCCCACCGTGGCCAAAATGCGCCGACTGATCCCCAGTTAACAACACCGGGTGTCGGCCGTGCCGATGTCTGGGTATTTAATGCTAATCATCTAGGTAAGAAAAGCCTGGGAGGCGAGCCGCTGAACATCATTACGCTGTTCACTGATTCACCGCGTGCACTGGCCGTGTCAGCCGATGGTAAAACCGTCTATGCCGCCGGCTTCAAAACCGGTAACCAGACCACAACGATTACCGAAGTGTCGGTTTCATCCAATGGCGGGGTACCCCGTGCCGATGCTTTTGTTGACACCAATGGCGATGGCATACTCGAACCGCATATGACGAATGCCGAAGGCGTAGTACAGCCGCTCACCAGCTTGATCGTTAAATTCAATGGCGAGCACTGGGTCGATGAAGACAATAACGTCTGGGATGACCTGGTCAAGTTCAATCTGCCGGACAAAGATGTTTTTGTTATCGATGCGATGGCCAATCCGCCGGTCGCCGTCGGTGGTGACGCCGGTGTTTATACTTCGGTTGGTACCATTTTGTTTAACATGGCCGTCAACCCGGTCAGTGGCAAAATCTATGTCAGTAACACCGAAGCCCTGAACCAGAACCGCTTCACCGGCCCGGGTATTAAAGAAGGCACCACGCTCAAAGGGCACTTTTTTGATAGCCGCATCACGGTACTCGGTGACGAGGTCACGCCGATTAACCTGAACAAGCACATTGATTACAGCACCTGCTGTGCGCCTGTGCCTAACCCGGAGAACGCCAAATCACTGGCTCAGCCCGGCGACATGGTCGTCAGCCGCGACGGTCAGACTTTGTACGTGGCCGCATTTGGCTCCGGCAAGATCGGCGTGTTCGATACTGAACAGTTGGAAAATGATACGTTTGTCCCTGACACGGCTAATCAAGTGCAGTTAAGCGCGGGTGGCCCGGCCGGCATCGTGCTGGATGAAACTCGGGGTCGTTTGTATGTGCTGACCCGTTTCGATAACGGCATCTCGGTGGTGGACACCGACAGCAAAAGCGAAGTGGCTCACCTGACCATGTATAACCCGGAACCACAGCATATTGTGGATGGCCGTCGTTATCAGTATGATGCGGCGCTGACTTCCAGCCATGGCGACAGTTCCTGTGGCCTGTGTCACGTGTTTGGTGATATGGATCAACTGGCCTGGGATCTGGGTAATCCGGACGGCAGTGAATTGAACAACCCCGGCCCGTTGGCGATCAACCATGAAGATTTTGGTTTACCGGTCAATCCCCACTTTGCCCCGGTCAAAGGCCCGATGACCACCCAGAGCCTGCGCGGCATGGCCAACCATGGTCCGTTGCATTGGCGTGGTGACCAGACAGGTGGCAATGAAGAAGTCAGTACACAGCCTGACAGCGGTATTTATAACGAACGCCTGGGCTTTGCCAAGTTTAATGGTGCCTTTGTGGACCTGCACGGCCGCGACAGTCAGATTGATGACGAGGCGATGGGCGAATATACCGACTTCGCAATGGAGTTAATGTATCCGCCGAACCCGATTCGCAACCTGGATAATTCCCTGACCCCGGACCAGCAGGCGGGCAGTGATTTCTATTTTAACCCATTGATGGTAGTCGACACGGCCTTCCATTGTAATGGTTGCCATATAGTAGATCGTGAGGGTAATGCAGAATTCGGTGTCGACAAGCCTGGCTTTTTTGGTACCGATGGTTCGAATACGTTTGCGTTTATTCAGCAGTTCCTGAAGATCCCGCACATGCGTAACCAGTACCAGAAGGTAGGTATGTTCGGTATGCCGAACAATGCCAAATACCTGTCGGATGACCCGTTCACGGGCTTGTCACCAGACATGAATTTTGAAGAATTTTTTGGTCATGTGTTCTTCGGTAATCCGAACCAACATCAGGGTGATCAGGTCAGAGGCTTTGGTTACACCCACGATGGTAGTACGGACACCGTCTTCCGTTTTCATAATGTGATTGGTTTCCTGCCGCGTCCACCGGGTACCGTGACGCCGACAGATCCGGGTAATGGTTTTAACCTGGACATCACACCGGCAGCGATGATCACTCGTCGTCAGCTGGAGCAGTTTGTGCTGGTGTTCGATAGCAACTTCTTTCCGGTGATGGGACAACAGGTGACCTTAACCAAAAAGAACGCCATGACAGCTGGACCGCGTATTGATCTACTGATTGCACGTGCGGATTTGGGTGAATGTGATCTGGTGGCCAGAAAATCGGATAAGGGTTTCCTTTATCAGGGCGATGGTATTTTTCTGCGCAGTAAAAGTAATAAAGCTCCAATATCAGATGCGAAACTTAGAAGCAAAGCGGAAAATAAAGAGAAAGCTGTGACGTATACATGTGTACCACCTGGATCCGGCATGCGTATCGCACTGGACCGCGATGAAGATGGTTTTCTGGATGGTGATGAAAAAGCAGCAGGTAGCGATCCTGCGGATCCACATAGTATACCGGCCAGTTAACGTTTAATCTGGATAACAACCAAGCCCGTTTATTCGCCTGGTGGCGTTTAAACGGGCTTTTTTATTGTCGTAGGGCACACCCTACAAACCTGTCCATTTTATGTTCGTTTAGTTGGCATAACGTTCACCCACGATTCATCAGCGCGTCCATAATACCGGTTCAAGAATGCGGTGCATTCGAGTATCATACCC
>JAUWSG010000060.1 GCA_030610155.1 Gammaproteobacteria bacterium | reverse complement strand
CATTTATGTCAAAAGAATCGAAAAAAAATAAGGTAAACATAGCCCTGCTTAAGAAAGAAAGGGATAGATTGCGTCAGAAGTTAGCAGCAATCGAGGCCGATTATCGAAAGGGTCTGGAGCCAGATTCTGAAGATCAGGCCATTGAGCTTGAAAATGCGGATGTTCTGGAAGGGATTGCCAAAGCTACCTCTGAAGAATTGGTACTGATTGAAAAACGTCTTTCAAAGCTTGAGTAAAATATTACATATAGAGAAGTATAAGAAATAACATAATATTCGCATAATGTATATTATGTTAAAAGACAGCCTCGTATCTCAAAGATGATCTTTACAAGTTCCTTTGACTATACGATTGGCGGCGCCCCTCTTTTTAGAGGCAATATCAGCTAAATAACATCAGTATTACAATTTCCAGATGTCTTTATTATATTCTTGTATTGTTCTGTCAGTTGAGAAAAATCCGCTGCAAGCCGTATTCATAATACTCATTTTTATCCATTTTGGACGATTTCTATAAGCTTGAGACACCTTTTCCTGTGTATCAACATACTCTCTAAAGTCAGCAAGCGTTAGCCACGGGTCATGTGGATTTATTAATGAAGCAATAATTTCATCAAAGATACCGTGTTCAAAAGAATTAAAATGACCACATTTTAACAAATGCATAACTTGCTTTAATCCCTCATCTCCTTCAACCAGTTGTTTAGGCAGATACTTTCCTTTTCTGGCTACCACTTCATCAGCTTTTAAACCAAACAGGTAGAAGTTATCCTTACCGACTGCATTTAGTATTTCTATATTTGCACCATCACAAGTTCCTATAGTGATGGCTCCATTCATCATGAATTTCATATTACCGGTACCTGAGGCCTCCTTTCCCGCGGTTGATATTTGTTCAGATAAATCTGTACCAGGACATATAATCTCCATTTTGGAAACATTGTAATTAGGTATAAAGGCCAGTTTTAATTTGTTACCAACTTGCGGATCATTATTGATAACTTCTGCGACATTACTAATTAGCTTAATAATTGATTTGGCAAGGAGATAGCCTGGTGCAGCTTTACCGCCGATAAGAACACAACGATTAGTCCAGTTTTCTGTATCATTTGCTTTAATTCGATTATAAAGATGGATAACGTGCAGGACATTGAGTAATTGCCTTTTATATTCATGTATTCTTTTTACTTGTACGTCAAAAAGAGAATCAATATCAAAATCAACATTACAATGTGATTTAACAAGATCGGCCAGTTTCTTTTTATTTTCTGTTTTTACAGAAATCCAACGATCTGCAAAGGAGGCATCATCAACATACTTTTTCAATTGATCGATTTTTTCTAACTCTTTTATCCACTCATTACCGATTTTTTCCGTAATAAGCTCAGTCATCAAAGGATTAGAATGTGCCACCCAACGTCGTGGCGTAACCCCATTGGTTTTATTGTTGAACTTTTCGGGCCACAGCTCATAAAAGTCTTTAAATAATCCTTCGGCCAGTAATTGTGAATGTAATGCTGCGACACCATTTACCGAGAAACTACCTACGATGGCTAGATAGGCCATACGCACATATTGAACATCACCCTCCTCTATAATCGACATACTGATTTGTTTTTCAGTATCCCCCGGCCATTTCCCGGACACCTGCTTAAGAAATCG
This sequence comes from Gammaproteobacteria bacterium, assembly GCA_030610155.1. GTDB lineage: Bacteria > Pseudomonadota > Gammaproteobacteria > SG8-11 > SG8-11 > JAADIM01. The sequence continues at coordinate 12,294 of JAUWSG010000060.1, read as the reverse complement.
CGCATTAATCTCATAAATAATCTGTAATAAACGGGGTAAGAGACTTTCAAATAATGCTACAGGCCATTTTTCTAGCGCTTCCGGCAAAAGGGTATGATTTGTATACGCCATGGTTTGACTGGTTATATCCCATGCCTCATCCCATGACATATATTTTTCATCGATCAACAGGCGCATTAACTCGGCTACCGCAATGCTTGGGTGCGTATCATTGAGCTGGAAAACATTTTGTTTTGAGAATTTACTGAAGTCATTATCTTCATTAACGGCCCACATTCTGAAGACGTCTTGCAGGCTTGTAGAGGCAAGGAAATACTGTTGTTTTAAGCGCAGTTCTTTCCCATTTTCACTGGCATCATTTGGATATAATACCATCGTGATATGTTCAGCATCATTTTTTGCTTCTACAGAATCTGAATAGCTGCCCGCATTAAATTCACTTAAATTAAAATCGCTGGTTGCACTGGCGCTCCATAAGCGCAATGTATTTACCGTATTATTTTTGTAACCAGAAATGGGGACATCATAAGGAATCGCCAGAATGTCCGATGTATCTATCCACACTATGCGTGGTCTACGATTATGATTTTTAACCGTTTCCAGGTGTCCGCCAAATTTAATAACCTGAGTAAACTCAGGACGTTCAAGTTCCCACGGATTAGCATCCCTTAACCAGTGATCTGGTTCTTCTACCTGATAGCCGTTCTCTATTTCCTGGCGAAACATACCGTACTCATAACGAATACCATAACCAATGACTGGAAGACTCAATGTGGCACAACTATCCATAAAACAGGCGGCAAGACGACCCAGGCCTCCATTTCCTAATCCAGCATCATGTTCTTCAGTAAGGATTTCCTCAAGTTCTAGCGCAAACTGATTCATTGCTGTTTTTGATTCGCTATCAAGATCAAGATTAATAATGTGGTTGCCCAGTGAACGCCCGATTAAAAACTCCAGCGACATATAGTACGTTTTTTTTACTCCTTTTTTTTCATATATTTTCCAGGTGCTGAGCCAATCTGTCATAATGCGATCGCGAATCGTTAACGATAACGCTTCATATAGATAGAAAGGTATGCAACCAACAAAACGGCCGAGGTGATGAGTTAAGTATCTTTCAAAGTCGTTGGCTAGAGATTCGCTGTCTCTGGGTAGTTTTTTCATTTCTGGTAACTCTAAGTTACATGGCGATTTATTTTTAGTCATGCCGTTACCTCTCATACAGCGCCATAAAGTGAGTAACTTTTTTTATTATTTCCGGCCTAATTTGCTGCAATTCAAATCGCCAATCCCAGTTATTTTCTGTTGTTCCAGGAACATTCATACGTGCTGATGAGCCTAACATGAGTAAATCCTGCATCGGCAAAATGCATAAAAATGAAACAGATGACATAGCGATCCTTATCATCGTCAAAACACCCTGCTCTGCTGTCTCATTAGTCAAACCAGTATATTCATTGAAGTGGGACTTATTATAGCTGCTCTCATCATTCATCCATCCCAGGGTTGTGTTGTTATCATGTGTGCCTGTATACACTATGTCGCCAACCTCATGGTGGTGTGGTAAATGTGGATTATTATTGTTGCTGTCAAATGCGAACTGCAAAACCTTCATGCCTGGTAGGTTAAATGAATTTTTCAATTCAATTACCGAATCGGTAATCGCGCCAAGATCTTCTGCGACCAGGGGCAGATGATGAAAATTGTTAAACAGTTCAGAAAGCATTTCCTTCCCTGGAACTTCTTCCCAGTTTCCGTTTATAGCCGTTTCATCACCTTGCGGAATGCTCCAACAAGCCTGTAAACCACGAAAATGATCTATACGAATAATATCGAAGAGTTTTAACTGCGTATCGAAACGTTCTTTCCACCAGCTAAAGCCTGTGGATTGCATGTAGTTCCAGTTATATAAAGGATTTCCCCAGAGTTGACCGGTATCTGAGAATGCATCAGGTGGTACACCGGCAATAACTTCCATCTCACCATCTGCATCAATTAGATAGTTTTCTCTCTGCGCCCAGACATCTGCACTGTCTCTTGCGACGAAAATTGGCATATCTCCAAAAAGCTCAACTTCATGCTGTTTTGCATAATCACGAATTTCATGCCACTGTGTGAAAAATATAAATTGCTCAAAAATTGTCTGTTTAATGGAGGCCCGCAACTCCTTTCGTGATTTCTCCAAAGTGGCGGTATCACGATGACGTACAGGACTTGGCCAGTCATACCATGGCTTATTTTTGTATCGGTTTTTGAATGCCATGTATAGAGCGTAATCATCCAGCCAGTTAGAATGCTGTTTTTCAAAGTTTGCGATACTATCTGCCCATACACTGCTATCCATATGATAAAAATGATCTGCCGCTTGCCGCAAGCAAGTTAATCGATAATCTTCTTCTCCAGATATTTTGATGTCCTTCCTATCTAGCCAGCCTTTATCTTCCAACCAGTCAAGACTTATGAGTAATGGGCTACCAGCATGAGAGGACAAACACTGGTAAGGAGATTTATCTTCATGCGTCGGACCAAGCGGCAACATTTGCCAAACCTTAAACCCGTGAGAACTAAGGAACTCAATAAAACGATATGCCTGATGACCTATATCGCCACTACTTAATGGTCCAGGAAGTGCGGTCGGATGTAATAACACACCTGCACGACGTTGCCTGTTCAGTGCTTCATAGTTAGAATGAGCGTCCAAAATTATTGATGCTGGCCCGGCAGCATCGTACCTCCCATTGCAGGATCTCCAGTGCCAAATGAAAATGCGTTTGCCAGGTAATCTGGGGGTTCAACATTTATCAATTGATACAAATTACATAGATGTAAACGATATTGCTCATCAAATGCTGCCACGCTTTCTGCCGAATTGTATTCGCCGAACCACCAGAACCAGTCTGAACTTTCACAAATTGCCAATTGTATTTCAGCAAGTTTTTTTTCATTCTCAGATAATTTCTTTTCCTTTATTGTCCTGTCGTAGACTTTCTTCGCTTCAATCAGCATATCCCATGCGCGATTTTTATCTTTTTCACCAATCCATGTTGAAAATGTGCCATACACCCAGCTTCCCGCAACAATAGAATCTAGTTTCTCTTTACTTTTATGTGTATCAAGATATTCACTATAGGTAGTAAGTTTTATCTTTTTGTGTTTAATTAAACTTTCATAAAGTGCGCTGATAAAATGAAAGCCATTCTGCGGATAATATTCCCAGGCATTTTCACCATCTAGAATAATCGATACAACTGCATTTGGTTTATTCTTACAATTATCAAAAATTGACTCAAGGTGACTTACAAGATTAGCGACCGCATCATCAGCATGCCAGTCAGAATATTTAAATCCGATTAAATCCGATAATCCATCATCCCTGAAAAAACAGGTCGTCACGGTATCCTGGTATTGATAAGCCTGATGTATGCAGTTGTCAGGGGTATTCCCAGACTTTTGAATCGAATTTCGTAAAACAGCTTCTCCGCTGGCTAACCACTTCATCCCCATTTCTGAAATCAATTCAATTGTTTCTTCGCTAATGCTGCCTTCTGAAGGCCAACAGCCCTGTGGTTCAAAACCAAAATAATGTTTGAATACTTCTATGCCTTTTTGCATATGCCAGCGGCTTCTTTCTAAGCCATCTGGATATTCATTAGCGAGGGGTAATTCTGCTTCTGGCATTGCCTGTTTAGTAGAGTTTAGGTCAATCAACAACGGTACTATCGGGTGCGCATAGGGCGTCATTGAAAGTTCTATTCGATCCTCCTCCACTAGTTTTACATATCGTGGAATGACGCCGCTAATAAGTTCATTAATAACTTCAAGTAATAAATGACGATCATGTAGCGTAAAATGTCTTTCCTTTTTCATTAACGCTTTGATGCGTTTATCCTCATTGCGTACTGTTTCAGCTATCCACGCGAGGTTATACCAAACCAGAAAATCGAAAAAATATTGCTGTGAGTAGTAGCCTAATTTTTCTTTATTTCTTATTGCAGTCTCAGCCATCTCGGTCAGTGTTTTGAACACATCAAAACGATCCACCATCCGTTGTTTATTAGCACGTAAACAGGATTTGATGATAAATATGCGTCTTTCATCATCGTGAAATAGAACTGGGTCAGCAAGGGCTGATAAAAGTGGATCTCTTAGTGCTTTACCATGATTAAAATAATTATTTAGTTGCTGTGCATAATCATCAATTTGTTCGAGTAAAACTGGAGAGAAATTAACAACAGCACGTGCATCTATATTATTTTCAAGATGTGCTGCCATATCAACGTAATCTTTGATGGTGTGCAAATAAGTCCATGGCAAGTGATATCCGCCATTGCGAAGGTCTCGATATTCTGGCTGGTGCATATGCCAGTAAATAACGACATTCAGACGATCTAGCTCTTTAATATTATCGGACATGGTGAATTTTCTGCCCTAACATATCGGGTGTTACCAGAACAATACCCTTTGGTGAAACATGAAAACGTTTTTTATCCTCCTCTTCATCTTTTCCTATCACAGTTCCATCTTCTATTTCACATCCCTTGTCGATTACAGCATGAATAATTCTACAGTTTTTGCCGATGGTGACATCTGGTAATATTACTGAGGAGTCAATCTTTGAGTAACTATCGACACTGACATGAGAAAAAAGTAATGAATGTCTTACATGCGCGCCTGCAATAATACATCCACCTGATACCATGGAATCAACGGCCATTCCTCTTCTGTAGTCGTCGTCAAATATGAATTTTGCCGGCGGTAATTGTTCCTGGTTTGTCCAGATCGGCCAATCATCATCGTATAAATTAAGTTCTGGTGTTACGCCAATCAATTCGAGGTTTGCTTCCCAAAACGAATCAATGGTTCCCACGTCACGCCAATAAGATTGTATAGTGGTATTGGCATTGGTAAATGGGTAGGCATATACACAATATTTTTTTATCGCGTTGGGGATAACATCCTTACCAAAATCGTGACTGGAGTCTGCTGTATCAGCGTCGCGAATTAATAATTCAAATAACAGATCTGTATTAAAAATATAAATGCCCATCGAACATAAGGCTTCATTCGTCTTGCCCGGCATAGGTTGTGGATTCTCTGGTTTTTCAATAAAGCTGCGAATACGCAAATTATCTTCTACCTTCATCACACCAAATGAAGATGCTTTCTCGATTGGTACTTCGATACAGGCCACCGTAATATCCGCTTTGTTTTCGACATGTTTTGCCAACATCGCACCATAATCCATTTTATAGATATGATCCCCCGCCAGGATCAGGACATAATCAGGAGAGTGAGAGCGAATTATGTCGAGGTTTTGATAAATTGAATCGGCCGTACCGGTATACCAGGATGATTCAATTCGCTGTTGCGCGGGTAATAACTCTACGAATTCACCAAAATCTCCTCGTAAATACCCCCAGCCCCGTTGAATGTGCAAATTCAGAGAGTGAGACTTGTATTGAGTAATGACGCCAATTCTGCGGATACCGGAATTTATACAGTTTGAAAGAGGAAAATCAATAATACGAAACTTTCCGCCGAATGGAATAGCTGGTTTTGCCCGCCATTTGGTCAGTTGCTTTAGGCGTTCCCCACGCCCACCTGCCATAATTAATGCCAGGGTATTTCTGGTCAGGTTACTAACAAAACGTGGAGATTTTTTTGTTCTCATTCAGGCCATCCTTACCTTTATCTTAAGAAGCAGCTTACGATCAAGATCCAGAATATGAACCAGAATGTAAGAAAATATTGAAAAAGCCAAACCATGCGAAATAATCGTTTAAACACAATAATCACTAAGTACAGGGGCAAAACGCCTTTAAATTGTGCAAAAAATGACCACTATAACATTGCTCGCCTTATTTTAAGCTCATAAAATATAAGTTGAGGTGAAGCTTGTCTCTCTAGAAATTATAGTTATACCAATTATAAGATTTATTTATATTATTGTTGCAAACCCAAACACACTAAGAGCACACAAAATCTACTTGGATCAATAGAATAAGGATAGACTCATAATTATGGTTCATGTGACACGAATCACCATATTGAGCGGAAATAATTAATTTATGCCACTTAATAACGCACCATCGACTGATAAGACGGACTCTATACTCGAGGCCGTTGGGCAGGATAATTTTGACAAAATTGCCCAGGCCCGCCATCACAATCCTTTCAGTGTGTTAGGTAATCAAACGGCTTATAAAGATAACTTTATCCTGTTTTACTCACCTGACACACAGCTTCTGAACATAACAGAAAAGAATATCTCCACTACTCGTATCGCTGAGAGCGATTTTTTCTTTTGCTCAGAGCACCTTGAAGAAATTGGTGAACATTATTCACTCAAGCGAACTGATACCCGCAATAACGTTACCTCATACTACGACCCCTACTGTTTCAGAGAGCAAATCGACGATTACGACATACATTTATATTCGGAAGGAAAACATCTGAATATATACAGAATTCTAGGTTCTCACCCCAAAACTATAGATGGTATTGATGGCATATTATTTGCGGTTTGGGCGCCTAATGCTTCACGAGTAAGTGTCATCGGTGGCTTTAACGAGTGGGATGGGCGGCGATACCCCATGCGCTCACGGGGCATCAGTGGCGTCTGGGAATTATTCATTCCCGGCCTGGCAGATAAAACACTATACAAATATGAAATCTGTAACAGAAAATCGGGATCAATTTCCTCAAAAACAGATCCTTATGCGCAACAATTTGAACTACGTCCGCGTACTGCCTCTGTCGTCAGAAAAATCCCAGATTATCAGTGGCAAGACAACCCATGGATGAAAGCCAGAGAAAAATTCGACTGGTTGCATGAGCCCTTGTCCATTTACGAATGTCACCTGGGTTCCTGGCAACGTGATGAAAATGGCGAATTTCTAAATTATCGTGAGCTTGCACATCGCCTGGTAGACCATATCAAAGAGACAGGTTTTACCCATATCGAACTTCTTCCCATTACAGAACATCCATATGATGCTTCCTGGGGCTACCAGACAACGGGTTATTTTGCCCCTACAAGTCGTTTTGGCACTGCCGATGATTTTCGTTATTTTGTTAATTACTGCCATGAACATGGTATAGGCGTATTACTTGATTGGGTCCCTGCTCACTTCCCTAAAGACGAACATGGCCTTGCCAGTTTTGATGGCAGTGCACTTTATGAACACGAAGATCCCCGACGTGGTGAGCATAGAGACTGGGGCACACTAATTTATAATTACGGGCGTAATGAAGTTAAAAATTTTCTGATTTCAAGTGCCGTGTTCTGGTTAGAGGAGTGCCACATTGATGGTTTACGTGTCGATGCAGTAGCTTCAATGTTATACCTTGATTATTCCCGAGAAGATGATGACTGGATTCCAAACCAGTATGGCGGGAATGAAAATATTGAAGCTATCGATTTCCTGCGTGAGCTAAATTCCGTTACACATGCCAATTATCCTGGCACCATGATCATGGCTGAAGAATCTACTGCCTGGCCGCTGGTGACTCGGCCTACCGATGTTGGCGGTCTTGGTTTTAGCATGAAGTGGAACATGGGCTGGATGCATGACACACTGAAGTACTTTTCAAAAAAAACCGTGCACCGTAATTATCATCATAATCAATTAACATTTGGTCTGTTGTATCTGTTTAGTGAAAACTTCATTTTACCATTTTCACATGATGAAGTTGTGCATGGTAAAAGCTCCATGATACATAAAATGCCAGGCGATGAATGGCAACGTTTTGCCATTTTACGTCTCTTGTATACCTATATGTTTACCTATCCGGGTAAAAAACTCCTGTTTATGGGTTGTGAGTTCGGCCAGGGTGAGGAATGGAGCCACGAAAAAATACTGGACTGGTATGTACTGCAATATCCTCTTCATGAGGGATTAAAAAAGATGGTCGGTGATTTAAACAATTTGTATATCCAACAAACTGCCATGCATAAATTTGATTTTGAACCACAAGGTTTTGAATGGATAGACTGTCAAGATACTAGTCAATCAATTTTATCCTATAAAAGAAAGTCCGAAAATGAATTGATTATTGTGTTACTTAACTTTACACCGGTAATCCGGAAAAAATATCGTATCGCTGTACCCTGTTTAGGAGATTATGAAATTATTTTTAATTCTGATTCGAAATATTATGCAGGTAGCAACGCGGGTAGCCATACGGTTATCCACGCTGAGAAGGTTGCGTGGAAAGAAAGTCAGACCTCGATAAGCTTAACGCTTCCTCCTCTGGCTGGCCTGATTATAAAACTGAAATCGTGAGCAATGTTCTTTATATCAGTAGCGAGGCCTACCCTCTCATCAAAACGGGTGGATTGGGTGACGTTGCAGGGAGTTTGCCTGCTGCCTTGTCGAAAGAGTCACAGAATGTACGTTTATTATTACCCGCTTATCCTGAAGTACTTAAAAAAATAAAAAAAAGCAAAATACGTAGAAAAACCTCATATTACAATTTACCAGTAAACATTATAGAAACAAAACTTCCTGGCCGTAATGTGACTGTCTGGTTAGTGGATTGCCCTTTTGCTTTCAATCGACCTGGAGGACCTTACGCTGACGAGCATGGAGATGAGTGGCACGATAATGCGCTTCGTTTTGCTATTTTTTGCCAGGTAGCGGTTGATCTCTCCTTAAATAAATTCAAGTTACACTGGAAACCAGATGTTGTGCATTGCAACGACTGGCAATCTGGCCTGGTTCCTGCTCTATTAAGCTTGTATCCACAGAGGCCGGCTACTATTTTTACCATCCATAATCTTGCCTATCAGGGTGTATTCGATCAACAAACATTCTCTGATTTAAAACTCCCAGAAGAACTCTGGCATATGAATGGCCTTGAATTTTATGGGCAACTTTCTTTTATCAAAGGAGGTATTGTCTACGCAGACAAAATAACAACAGTTAGCCCAAACTATGCTCGTGAAATACTTGAGCCTGAACAGGGTTTTAGTCTCGATGGTCTGCTAAAAAGCCGAGGTAACGATTTTTCAGGGATTCTAAATGGTATTGATAATAAATTCTGGAACCCAGGCACTGATAATTATTTGGAAAAAAAATACAGTGTTCATTCACTAAATAAAAAATTACTCAACAAAACTGCTTTGCAGAAAGAATTATCACTACCCATTGGTAAATCTATACCAATGATAGGAATGATAAGCCGGCTTGTTGAACAGAAAGGCCTTGATATTATTTTGCAAAGCTTATCAAAATTACTGGCCATGCCAGTTCAATATGTTTTGCTGGGTATGGGAGAAACGCATTATGAAAAACTGTTTACTGCATGGGCTAAAAAACATCCTGATCGTTTAAAGGTGATTATTAACTACGATGAATCACTTGCACATAGAATTGAAGCCGCGAGCGATATCTATATAATGCCCTCTATATTTGAACCCTGTGGACTTAACCAGTTATACAGTTTGCGATATGGAACTTTACCAATTGTCACCCATGTGGGTGGACTTGCTGATACTGTAATTGATGCTAGTAAGAAAAATATAGATAATGGCACAGCCAATGGGTTTGTATTTAAAGAGCTGACTGCAGAATCGCTTTTAAGCACAATAAAACGCGCGATGGCTGTTTATCAAAAACCGAAAATATGGAGACAACTACAGATTAACGCCATGAGCAGCGATTTTTCGTGGAAAACCAGCGCAGAACACTATGTCATGCTATATCAACAGGCATTGAAAGAGCTTTAGCTCGTATTTTGTGACTAGCTGTCTAATTTTTTCGCAGCCGAGAAACAATCATCACGCCAGAGGCAGCTCAATTGGTCGCATACACCATCCACTGCCGAAGCAAAACAGTTAAAATTACCTTCAGAAAGTTGAATAGACCGAATCAGGACATCTTTGCTCACGCGCGAAGTTTTTAAACCGTAATCCTTTGCCCGCCCTCTTATTTCTTGTATGTTCATTTCTTATCTCCTTTATTATTTTGAAAATGTACTTTCCATGTAAAAGAAACGCAAAATCACGCCAAACAATAATACCAACTATTATTCATTGCAATACAATAATCTAATACCCTACTAATGCACTACAGATATGAACGTAAATTACGCAGTGCACAATATTTAAGCACCATAAAAGTTATAACGTTGTCTCTGAAAGTGCTGCCTCATCGACATACCAGTTGATATCGCCCAGGCGGTTGATTGGTAGCTGTTCTCCCATCTTAATGCGTGAAATGACATCTGCTTTTGCAGTACCACCCGTCAATACTACTCGACATTCTGATTTTCTCAATGTGTTGAAACTTAACGATACTCGATCCTCTGGTGCTTTAGGTGAGTTATACACAGGAATCACGGAGCGTATATCATTCAATGCCTCATTATCTGGAAACAAACTGGCAGTATGCCCATCTTCTCCCAGTCCGAGGAACGCAATATCAAAAGAGTTGACGGAATTAATAACTTCACGGTAAACCTCTGCAGCCTCTTCTGCCCCAAGCTCTGCTGGAATACTATTTACATTTGTACTCGAAATACGCGACCATAAATATTTTTCAAGCATTACATCATTACGCTCTGCATGACCACGTGGGTAACATCGCTCATCCCCGAGGTACCAGTGCACTTTGTCCCACGGTAATTCTTTTTCAGAAAGATAACTTAAACAAATTGCAGGTGTATTGCCACCAGGAAGTATTACGCGACAAATATCATTTTCCTGTAGTTTTTTTTCGATGTTGCCAGCAATAAAATCCGCTGCAGCTTTTGAGGCATCATCAAATTCAGGATACACATGCCATTTATGCATACTAGGGGACCTCTGGTTATCCCGGTTTATGCCATCCGCTTACACAGCCTTTGAATAGAGCATCTATCCCTGGTACATCCCAGGTGCCTGATCGATAGCGTTCAACAGAGATGCGATCTTTCCATGCGGTTAAGATTGGTTCAAGAATCGACCATGACTCCTCAACTTCATCCGCACGCGAAAACAAAGTCGCATCACCAGTAAGGACGTCATGTAATAACACCTCATAAGCATCTGACACATCTTCACCGTTTTCAGAATAAGGTGCGCGCATGTCCATCCGTTGTGTTTCGGTTGTTAACCCCGGCATTTTTGCATTCATCCTCAATGCAATACCTTCATCAGGATGCACACGGAATACCAGTAAATTCGCTAACGGTGGGGTGGCATGCGTATCGAATAAATTAAATGGCGGTTTACGAAAGCGAATAACTATTTCAGATACACGCTCAGGAAGGCGCTTACCAGTCCAGAGAATAAAAGGCACCCCCTGCCAGCGCCAATTATCTATGTTAAAACGTATTGCAGAGAATGTTTCGGTGACAGAATCAGGAGACACACCATCCTCAACAACATAAGCTTTTAGTGTTTTATCTCCAGAATTACCCGACCCATATTGAGCCGCGACAGATTGCTGCTTAACCTCTTTAGGTTTGATAGGCCGAACAGCGCGCAACACCTTAATTTTTTCATTACGAACAGCATCGGCGGTAAATTCAACCGGTGGCTCCATAGCCACTAACGTCATCACTTGCATTAAGTGATTTTGAATCATGTCACGTAATGCACCCGATTTTTCATAATAATTCGCACGGTACTCTATACCATCAGACTCCGCAGCGGATATCTGGATATGATCAATGAAATTTCGATTCCAGAGCGGCTCTAGTATGCTATTGGCAAATCGATACACTAGCAGGTTCTGGACACTTTCTTTCCCCAGATAATGATCGATACGGTAAATCTGTGATTCATCCAACAGCTCCTGCAGCTCCTGATTTAAATGCCGGGCACTTTCCAGATCCATACCAAAGGGTTTTTCGATGACCACACGTCTGAAGCCAGCATCTTCGTTAGCCAGACCAGCATTGTGCAAGCCAGAAGCAACTGCGGTATACCAGTGCGGCGGCACTGCACAATAAAACATGGCATTAACATGCCCATCCAGAGATTCAAGAGACGCAGCCAGGTCTGCATAGGTTTTTTCATCCTCTAAATCTCCGCTGACCATTTTGAACATGGCAGAAAACTCCTGCCATTGTTCTTCGTTCATTTCAATCTCTGGTGAAAAATCGAGCATACCCTGATGTAATGAGTCCAACCATACTTCTTTTGTGCGACCCTTTAACACACCGATAATCTTGCTCTTGTGATGTAAAAGTCCACAGCGCAGCATTTTTACCAATGCTGGGATCAATTTTCGTCTGGTTAGATCACCCCCTGCACCAAAGATAACAATATTCGTCGGTTCAGTCGGTTCACCAATACACGGTTTT
>JAUWSG010000115.1 GCA_030610155.1 Gammaproteobacteria bacterium | reverse complement strand
CTGATATTGATTTTTCGTTCCAGTATTCTTGTTGGTGAGCAGGCCATTCTGGGCATCTGTGCAGTACTTTTGTCTGTTTTTATCCATGCGACGAGTGCAGTCTGGGTCAAAAAACTGGGCGCGCAATTACCCGCGCTGGTTATAACCAATGGTGCGTTAATGGTCTCAACACCTTTGTATTTGTTGACCTGGTGGACAGTGGATGGACACTTACCGGTTTCCTTGCCGGAGAAAACGCTGATGTCAATTATTTATCTTGGTGTATTCGGTTCAGTACTCGGATTTGTACTTTATTATTTTGTCCTCAAACATATTCAGGCCAGTACCATGGCGCTTGTGACGTTGGTGACGCCCGTCACGGCGTTGATTTTAGGGAACCAGCTTAACCATGAAAAAATCGATGCTTTTGTCTGGGCAGGTACAACATGCGTCATACTGGCCCTGATTATCTACCAATGGGGCGAATTCGTTTATAAACGGGTATTGCAAAAAACCACGGTGATTGACGGCTGAATACTCTATCGGGTTAAGTTTTGATTAAAACCGTCGGGTTTGCTTGTAAAAAGTTGACAAACAAACAAAAATTCTAGAGGCTATTATCCGGAGATCGTTTTTCTGATTTTTTTAATGGACTAAACGGGGGGGGTATGAAAAAACTGACGAACACATTTCTTAAACTGGTTGGCTTGCTCTGGTATCCAAATATTTCCAGAAAAGTAGATGAAGTAGAAGACGCACCAAACGCCTGAACAGTTTTTCACAAGAATACCGAAGGGCGAATTTTACCACGGAGGTCACGGAGAAAAGCATGAGTAAGTTTCTTCTCCCTTTAGGGAGAAGAAACTTATAGTAAAATAGGTTTTTCTCCGTGACCTCCGTGGTAAAAAGCTTTAGGCCTTGGCCTTAAATTTTTTTATGCTGTTGGTTAATAGCCCATTGGATGTGTTCTTTGGGCATTTCAGCAGCCTGCTCCAGGCGCCTGTTTAATGCTTCAAGTATAGCGTCGGACGCTGGTGCATTGCCGAGTGCGACCGCAATATTGCGTAACCAGCATTCATAACCAATACGCCGAATGGGCGAACCTTCCATTCTGGATAAAAATTCAGATTCAGACCATGCGAATAAATCGATTAAATCCGCTGAGTCCAGATTGTGACGCGGTAAAAAATCTTTTTCTTTCGTCGTGCTGGCGAAGCGATTCCACGGACAGATTAACTGGCAATCATCGCAGCCATAAATACGATTTCCTAAAAAAGGTCGCAGTTCTTCCGGAATACTGCCACGTAACTCTATAGTCAGATAAGAAATACAACGACGAGCATCCACTTGATAGGGGGCAATAATGGCATTTGTCGGGCAGATATCTATACATGACGTGCAACGTCCACAATGATTGTTTGCAGGAGTATCAATGGGCAGTGGCAGGTCTGTATATATTTCGCCAAGAAAAAACCAGGACCCCTGTTTTTCATGAATAAGGTTTGAATGTTTACCGATCCAGCCGATTCCCGCTTTCTCGCCAATGGCTTTTTCCATGACAGGTGCACTGTCGGTAAAAACACGATAAGCGAAAGGACCGATGGCGTGTTCAATTTTTGTCGCAAGCTTCTGCAAACGCTGTCTTAACACTTTATGGTAATCACGCCCAAGTGCATAACGGGCAATATACGCTTTGTTCTCGGTTTTCAGCAATTGATGTGAGTCAACATCCGACTCAGGAAAATAATCCATACGCACTGACAGGATCGTAATTGTACCCGGTAATAATTCATCGGGTCTGCTGCGTTTGCTGCCGTGTTGTGCCATGTAGGCCATTTCACCGTGGTGACCTGCTTTTAACCAGTTCAGTAAATGGCTTTCTGCTTCGTTCAGTCGGGTATTGGTGATACCGGTTTGCTGGAAACCAAGGTCGCTTGCCCAGGTTTTGATGTCTTGTGCTATGCGGGAGAAATCGATGTTTTTGCTGTGTGCGTTGTTAAAACGCTTAGAATGGTTTGTTATTCCGGACATACCGGCTATGATACTCCTCATGACTGAATTACCACAAAATTTATATCGGGCATCCCAGATCCGAAAACTTGACCAGCTTGCGATTGAAAACTACGAGTTATCAGCTGATAGCCTGATGGCGCGTGCCGGTCAGCTGGCGTTTGATGTCTTGCAGCAACGCTGGCCGCGGGTTTCACGTATTGCTGTGCTTTGCGGCGTGGGGAATAACGGCGGCGATGGTTATGTCGTGGCGCGCCTGGCCAAAGAAGCAGGCATAGAAGTCGGCGTATATCAGGTGGGCGATGAGATCGAAGTTGAAGGTGCTGCATTGGCGGCCCAAAAAGCATTAGTGGCAAAAGGGGTGCCCATTAATCCGTACAAACACGGCGGATTGGCCAGCTGGGATGTGATTGTGGACGGCTTGTTTGGCACTGGTTTAAGTCGGGAAGTCACAGGTATCTGGCATTCGGCCATCGAGGCAATCAACCGTAGTGAAAAACCCGTATTGGCTCTGGATGTGCCGTCAGGCTTAAATTCTGATACCGGGCAAGCTATGGGTGCGTGTGTTAATGCCACTGTTACGACGACATTTATTGGTGTTAAACAGGGCTGTCTGACCGGGCAGGGGCTGTTTCATTGCGGCGAACTGGTGTTTGATGATTTGTCTGTTCCGGAAGATCTTTATAGCCATGTTCCCCCGTCGGCTCGACGCCTGAACATGCAGTATGTATCCAGTAAACTGGGTAAGCGAATGCGAACCGCCCATAAAGGCCAAAACGGGCATGTATTGATTGTCGGCGGCGAGGAAGGTATGTCTGGCGCAGTCAGACTGGCCGCTGAGGCGGCTGCTCGCGTCGGTGCAGGTCTGGTCAGTATTGCGACGCGAAAAACACATGCTGCGATATTAAGTGCAAACCGCCCTGAACTTATGTCACATGGTATTCAGGTCATTAGTGATTTTAAACGCTTGCTTGAAAAGGCCACTGTGGTGGGTATCGGGCCGGGTCTGGGGCAAAGCCCCTGGGCAGAAGAGTTGTTCGCTTGTGTCATGGAATCAGGATTACCGGTTGTGGTGGATGCCGATGCCCTTAATCTGATTTCCAAAGATCCTATCAGTCACAACAACTGGATATTAACACCCCATCCGGGTGAAGCGGCAAAACTTCTGAATACGACAGTGGAAAAAATTCAACAGGACCGGTTTGCGGCAGTGTTTGATTTGCAACAGCGTTACGGTGGTATTGCGGTATTGAAAGGTGCAGGCACCCTGGTTACCTCCGGTGATTATTCCATTGACCTGACATCAGCCGGTAATCCTGGTATGGCCACTGGCGGCATGGGCGACCTGTTAACCGGGGTGATTTGTGGTTTAATCGCACAACGCCTGAGTCTGAAAGATGCGGCTAAAGTTGGCGTATGTATTCATGCAGAAGCCGGTGACAGGGCGGCACGTTATGGTGAAAGAGGCATGTTGGCAAGCGACTTGATGGGGCATTTACGTCATCTTGTAAATGCCTAGGGAACCCATGTACCTCAAAGACGAGTCAGCAACCCTGGCATTGGCGGCAAGACTTGCGCAACAAATCCTGAAAACAGTCTCGACAGGTGGCCAGAATAATTTCATTATTTATCTGCAAGGTGAGCTTGGCGCGGGCAAGACCTGTTTTGCCAGGGGCTTCCTGCGGGGGTTGGGCTATCAGGACAGGGTTAAAAGCCCGACCTATACCATTGTTGAGCCCTATCCATTAACCGACCTGACTGTCTATCACATGGACCTGTATCGTCTGGCTGATCCAGAGGAACTTGAATATCTGGGTGTGCGGGACTTGACTGGCAATAATACAATTTTGCTGATTGAGTGGCCCGATCGCGGACAGGGTGTTCTGCCGATAGCGGACCTGACCGTGCATTTACATCATTGTGATCAGTCGCAGCAAACCGGCCGGCAAATCAGTCTACAAGCTGAAAACACAGAAGCAGGGAAGCTTGTCGATTCTTTATAGGGTTTTCAGGCATGAGTCTTTCTTTATATCCCTGTAATCCCCGTGGTTAAACAGTTCTTTTCTTGCCAGTTTGACTTTGATTATCCGGAAAAATGACGCTAGGATGGTTGCAATATAGGCAATAAAGAGACAGTTATTCAGCAAAATGAATAATTTTTTCTTTAAAATCTTATCTTACGTGCTAATATTTAACTTAATCATTTAGATAAGTCGCGTATCTACTTATTATAAAAAGAAAAAATACGTATAACACTCGGCATGAAGGTTGCTGTGGTTTTTTTATGCATATAAAGCGAATAATCATTAAATTCATTACAGGCCTGATTTTTATCTGTGCTGTTATGCCAGCTTTTGCTGATAGCACAGGTTATGTAAATGGCGTGCGCATGTGGTCTGCACCGCAAAGCAGTCGCATCGTTTTCGATACGAACCGGTCGATTAAACACAGATTGTTTGTGCTCCATAACCCTGAACGGGTAGTGGTGGATTTTTTCGATACCCGGATTACAAAGTCTCTGAACGCTCTTGATATCACCAATAGTAATATCAAACGTGTTCGCAGTGCGGCCCGCAACAAAGACACTGTGCGTGTCGTGTTTGACATGAAAGTGGCCGTGCAGCCTAAAAGTTTCACGCTCTCACCGAATAACAAATATGGTCACCGGCTGGTGATCGATTTGTTTGAGAAAAAGAAAAAATCAAACAAACCTGTCAGAAGTGTTTCATCATCCGGTAAATTAAAAAGATTGCGAGATGTTGTGATTGCGATCGATGCCGGTCATGGTGGCGAAGACCCCGGTGCCCGTGGGCGTAGCGGTAAGTATGAGAAAGATCTTGTGTTATCAATTGCCCGTCGACTTGAAAAAAAGATTCAAAACCAAAGGGGCATGCGTGCAGTGATGATACGTAAAGGCGATTATTTTGTTAGTTTAAATGGACGAAAAAAAATCGCCAGAAAGAACAAAGCGGACATGTTCGTCTCGATTCATGCTGATTCCTTTAAAAATTCCAAAGCCAGAGGGGCATCCGTTTTTGCTCTTTCATCACGAGGTGCAAGTAGTGAAGCTGCAAGGATTCTTGCGCAAAATGAAAATGCGGCGGACGTGATAGGGGGGGTGTATTTTGATGAAAACGATAGTCTATTGACTTCTGTCTTACTGGATTTAACACAAACCGGTACGATTGAAACAAGTCTCAGTTTGGGTGATAAGGTACTGAAAGAACTCAAACAGGTTGGCAAGTTGCATAAACCTCGTGTTGAGCGGGCCAGGTTTGTTGTTTTGCAGTCACTGGGTATTCCCTCGATACTGGTGGAAACCGGATTTATTACCAACCGCCGGGAAGAACGCAAGCTTCAAAGCTGGCGCCATCAACAAGCTATCGCGAATTCCATACTCAAGGGGATAAATAGCTATTTCACTGATCAATCACCACCCGGCACTTTCTTTGCTCAGCGAGACAGGAAAAAAGATTATGTTATAAAACGTGGCGATACCTTGTCTGTGATTGCAAGTAATTATAATGTGACAATGGACAACATCAAAAGATTGAATTCACTTGGTTCTGACAGTTTAAAGATAGGCCAGATATTACGTATTCCAAACTAATCAGCGCTTCCCCTGGGTAACTTTATCGTAAAAGTCGACCCGACACCTTTTTGGCTTTTAGCCATCAAATCCCCTCCCATCAATTCACAATAGCGTTTTGTTAATATCAGGCCCAGGCCGGTGCCGCCATATTTGCGACTTATAGAAGAGTCTAGCTGGGCAAAAGGTTGAAACAGTTTTTTTAATTGTTCGCGGTCTATACCAATGCCCGTGTCGGATACTTTTATGAGTATGTTTTGTGTGCCATTTTTTTCGATATTTGTGTTGGTGTCCAGCGTGATGACACCATTTTTCGAAAACTTGCAGGCATTGTTCAACAAGTTGTATAGCGATTGCCTGACACGTAATTCGTCCGCATACATAATGCCTATGTTGGGCTCACAGTTAATTTTCAGCAGGTTATTATTTTTTTCGGCCAGTGTTTTTATTGATGATGCGGTTTCATTAACCAATGCCAGGATGCTGATTTCCTGAGGATGCAATGTTAATTTCCCGGCGTCAATTTTAGACAAATCAAGCATACTGTTTATTAATGCCAATAACTCATTACCGGAAGTCGTTATTTTTTCCAGGTCTTTAATATAAACATCATTACCGTCGATTTTGCTATCTTCAATGAGTACTTCGCCATATCCGAGTATGGCGTTCAGGGGGGTGCGTAGCTCATGGCTCATGTTGGCGATAAATTCTGATTTGAGCCGGTTGGCTTCCTGTGCACTGCTACTTGCACGTAGTAGTGCAACTTCTGCATGGCTGGTACGGCGTATGGTAAGAATAGCAATCAGAACACCAATAATTGTCGCGGTGGCACCAAGTATAACGGTAATGCTAAGTGTTTTATCATGGGCCTTTCTGACTACGCCGGCGGCGTTTCTGATAACAACACGTTGGATATTTAGCAAGTTTGAAAATTGCTTTACTAAATTTTTCTGCGTGGGGATAACATAGTCAAGCAAGTTCAGGTCAACTTCGGCCATTTTGGAATGCAGAACCAGCTCTAATGTTTTTTGCTGGGAATGCCGGTCGATATCAAGCAGGTTTTTAATTGAATTCCAGGTATTCTGCTCGGCCTGACTTAATGGCAATTCAGTAAACCTTAAACGGGCAACTAACAGGTTGCCTTCCATCAGGTTGAAGTTTAGTTGCTCTTGTTCAATTTCGACCGGGTCAACCAGCAATCGCAGTCGATATAAGCTCATCGCCCGGGTACGGGTGATATCTCGCATGTCGGCGATCAAGGCAGATTTTTCATTATGTACGTTTACAATGGCATCAATTTCACGTTGGGTTGTGCTGACATTGGAGTACCAGATCAAAAGCAACATAACCAATAAACCAAGAATAGAGCCGAAGCCTGCCGCCAGGATGTATTTGGAATTTATCGTTGCTGCTTGAGAAGATTCAGGCATATGTCTGTATTGTATCGGCGCAGTTGATCACTGGTGAATTAATAGACTGTTTTACGCATTTTTTTGCATTATTCTTGTCTATCGGTCTGTATAGAGTGTTCTTTATTTGAGAAACTATGTGTCTTATAGAGAAATAATCATGTTTACTCTAATGGTGTCTTTAATCTGGTAGTGACCCTCGTATGCGCTCATCTGAAAATGATCAAAGAATAATCAAATTGCCCGTCATGCTGGCCAACCAGATTGCGGCGGGTGAGGTCGTGGAAAGACCCGCTTCCGTTGTTAAGGAACTGCTGGAAAATTCCCTGGATGCAAACGCCAGGCAGATTGATCTTGAAATTGAAGGGGGGGGCATGCGTCTGATTCGTATCAAGGACGATGGCCACGGTATACATCAGGAAGATCTATCGTTGGCCCTGAAACGGCATGCAACCAGTAAGATACGCAATATCGATGATTTATATAATGTCTCCACATTGGGATTCCGTGGCGAAGCCTTGCCCAGTATCAGTTCAGTGTCCCGGCTGTCTCTCAGTTCCCGCGCTAAAGATGCCGAATCGGGTTGGTGTGTTAGCAGTGATGGCGAGGATATAACAAAAGCACCGGAACCGGTTGCGCATCCTGTCGGTACGACGCTGGAAGTCAGCGATCTTTTTTATAATACCCCGGCAAGACGAAAATTTATGCGCACCGAAAAAACCGAATTCAACCATATTGGTGAAGTCGTTAAGCGTATTGCATTGAGTCATTTTGAAGTAGGTATTACTTTTCAGCATAACAACCGGCCTGTTCAGTTTTTGAAGCCAGCACATAGCCTGGAAGAGAAAGAAAAGCGCATCGCCGAGATCTGCGGCAAACCGTTTATTGAAAATGCCAACCATATCGAATTTGAAGCAGCAGGATTAAAACTCGAAGGCTGGATCTCCCGTCCAACATTTTCCCGTAGCCAGGCCGACATGCAATATTTTTATGTTAATGGCCGTATAATTCGTGACAAGGTTGTCGCCCACGCTATACGCCAGGCGTATCAGGATGTGTTGTATCACGGCCGGCATCCTGCCTTTGTGCTGTATTTTGAAATGGATCCATCACAGGTCGATGTTAATGCACACCCGACCAAACACGAAGTCCGTTTCCGGGAAAGCCGGACCGTGCATGATTTTATTTACCGTACTATTCGCGATGTGCTGGCTGACATCAGGCCCGAGGATACGACTGAACACACACCTTCTTATAGCGCTGTGAATGAAATGTTGTTGCCGAACCACATACAGAATACGGCTCATCAAGCGTCTTACCCGGGACCAACACAACGGCCAATGGGGTTTACCAGCGGGCAGGGTGTAAGAGAAGCGATGCCCGCCTATGATGCATTTAATAAACTGTCAATGCCGGCGGCAGGGGCCCAAGACGAAGAACAGCAGGACATACCCCCGTTAGGCTATGCTGTGGCACAAATACATGGTGTCTTTATTCTGGCTGAAAACAAACAGGGGCTCATCATTGTCGATATGCATGCTGCGCATGAGCGTATCACTTATGAGTTAATGAAAAATGCGTTTGAAAGCGAAGATGTTAAATCACAGCCCCTGTTGATCCCGATAACACTTAACGTCAGCAGGAAAGAGGCAGATATAGCCGAAGAGTCCAGTGCTGTTTTCAAAGAACTGGGTATCGAGATTGATCGAAACGCACCAGAATCATTGGTGGTCCGTCAGGTACCGTCGCTATTAAGAAATGCGGACGCCGCGGCGCTGGTTCGAGATGTGCTTGCAGACCTGATTGAACATGGCAGTACAAGACGTATACGGGAACAAATCAATGCCGTCCTGTCCACCATGGCCTGCCATGGTTCAGTCCGCGCCAATCGCAAACTGACAATCGAGGAAATGAATTCACTATTGCGTGATATGGAACGCACTGAACGCAGTGGCCAATGCAACCATGGACGCCCAACCTGGGTGCAAATGGATATGAACGAGTTGGATCGATTGTTCATGAGAGGGCAATAACGCTGTATCTATTTGTACTCGATTCCTGCTTATTGATCCAAAAAAAGTATATTTAAAGTGGGAAGAGCTAAAATATTGTTTTTAATAAAATATTTATTTTCGCCTGGTTCATCCCGGATTTAGATGTTTGCTATCAAAGCAATTGCTGCCATCTGCCTGCTTATAAATTAATTATATGGGCGTTGTTGCTTTAGTCATCTTGGTACTTACCCTAATTGTTTTTTTTGATTTCCATGGTTTACTTAGTATTGGGAACGTGGAGAGCTACGTTATTTTCAAGACGGTATTATCCGTCATGACAGTTGTTGCTAACATAAAGAGTCCAATATAATGAAAACCAATCCGAAATGGCCTATGCATGAAGACAATTTTAATATTGTTATTGGCGGGATAATATTGTTGT
>JAUWSG010000041.1 GCA_030610155.1 Gammaproteobacteria bacterium | reverse complement strand
TGAAAAACAATCTGTCGCTTAAGGCATCCTAGCCTTCTCGAGGGTCACTCCGGACATCGCTCAGGACGCCTGTCCTCCCGTGACACTCGTACATCCATGTACAGCGGTCGCACCAGGCATCCTTGCCTTCCCGCGACACTCGTACATCCATGTACAGCGCATAAGCTGTGGTAGATTGCAGGTTAGGGGGTTGTGTTTAAAGGCCCTGAGGCAATGGGAGGTCAGTGTCTCTACGGGCGTCCTGCCCTCTCGAGACATAAGCACGTCCCTGTGCAAAAAAAAAACGGGCAACGATTGTTGCCCGGGTTTGTTTCATTCTATTAATCGTTATTTTTTAATTTTGGCCAACTCCTGCTCTAACCTGCGATCTCGTAGTAACATTGCAGCAATTGCAATCAGGACCATTACAATCAACGGCCAGCTAAGACTACCACCACCACTGCTGCTACTGCTGGTAGGTGTTGTGCCACCAGTTGTGCCTCCAGTTGTGCCTCCACTACCACCACTACCGGTAGTAGCGTCATTTACTGTAAACGCTGTAATCGTGACAATTTCCTCACCATGATTCGCGTTTGTTGCATCTGGCAACCAGCCTTGCTCAGTGACGCTCATAGCTTGTGTTCCATTTACTCCACCAGAAGAGCTACCAATATCATTATTGTTACCATACCAGGCTGCTGTCCACATTTGAGTTCCGGTAGTATTGGCTATCGCTGTCAATGACATAGACATAGAATCCCCATTGGAGCATGCGTTTCCAGATGAAGTCGTGCTATCACATGCACCTTTACTTTGCGCCACAATACTTCCACTACCATCATAAATCGTCACACGAACCCAATCTGTTCTATATCCACCATCTACATCAATTGTGATGGTATCGCCCACATCATATGTAGTTGCATCTGTAATCGCCGTAAAATTTAAATTATCCTTGGCTGAATTTGAATGGGTACCATGTGCATGACAACCATTACATGTCGGAATCGTCGCCGGTGCAACACCATCATGACAACCTGCATCAGCACAGCCCTCTGAACTAAAAAAACTTTCAAATGCACTCGCATCCGACATCCAGGCTATAAACAACCCGAATACACCAAACACCAGTATCGTCAGGCGTGATTTTAATTTATTTTTATCGACATGAATCATGATAAATCCCCTATGAAAATCAACAAGTTATACCCAAACACGCTTCAAAGAGTGTTTATTTCGAATAATCACAGTATCCTGATAACATTGAATACGTTATGTGAATATGATCACATTTCGTCAAAAATCTGTAAGCTGATGTTATGTAATTTGAACGAGGTCTCACTTTATGGCTTGAAATGAACAGAAGGCACGCAACGCTTATCAGGTACGCATATAAAGAAATGATTAATGGAAAGATTTTCGTAGATAATTTCCAGGCAGGCGTAACGAGAAACAGAAGCATTAAAATACTAAAGACACTCAATGATGAAAACAGGTAAAACTTTTACCTTTCTGAACCCATTCACGATTGAACAAATAAATTAAAACATTCTTTTATGCATACATCAGGCGTAGTCGCAGCCGGACATGAACAAACTGCCAGGACGGCACAAATCATACTTCAAGATGGTGGTAATGCGTTTGATGCCATTGTCGCAGCCCATTTCACTGCCTGTGTAGTGGAACCGGTATTGGCTTCATTAGGGGGCGGGGGTTATTTAACTGCGCATTCTATAAAAAATAAAAATGTTGTTTATGACTTCTTCGTACAAACACCTCAGCAGAAAAAGCAACCGGACAACATCGATTTTTATCCCATTTCTGCAGACTTTGGTACAGCACAACAGGAGTTTCATATCGGCTGGGGTGCCGTCGCCACGCCGGGCACTGTAAAAGGTTTGTTTGCGATTCACAAAGATTTATGCACGATACCAATGCGGGAGCTCATGCAGCCCGCGATTTCATTGGCAAAAGAAGGCGTCATCATAAATGCCTTTCAAGCCTATATTTTTGAGATCGTCCACGCCATATTAACGGCAACGCCCGCTTCCAGAACGATATATTGCAATCAAAACAATAAACACCTGATTACCGAAGGTGAATCACATCAACAAACCCAACTTGCCGATTGTCTTGAAGCACTTTCATTCGAAGGTGAAGCACTTTTTTATCAGGGCGAAATTGCCCAACTGATCATGCAGGCCAGTGAGCGCGATGGCGGACACATTGGATTAAATGACCTTTCCTGCTACCAGATTAACAAGTCAGCGCCGTTGGAATTACATTACCGTGACACAACAATACTGACAAATCCACCCCCTTCTTCTGGCGGTATATTAATCGCATTTGCGCTAAAACTGCTGGAAGAAATAAATCTGAAACACGTTGATTTTGGTTCAGTCCAGCATCTTGATGCATTAGCACATGTGATGGCATTGACTAATAAAGTCAGGCTTGATGAACATTTTAATAGCACCATACAACACGCTGGCAGACACTTGCTCGACCCGGATTTTTTATCACTGTACAAGCAACAAATACATCAGCGTGCTCAAGTCACACGAGGTACAACGCATATCAGTGTCATGGACAAAAAAGGTAACATGGCAAGTTTAACTACCAGTAATGGTGAAGGTTGTGGACACATCCTCAATGGCACCGGAATAATGCTTAATAATATGCTGGGTGAAGAAGATTTAAATCCACGTGGTTTCCATCAATGGACATGCAATCAACGCATGACATCAATGATGGCCCCTACGCTCGCCTTCTCAAATCATGGTCAACGTATCGCACTGGGGTCAGGCGGCTCCAATCGATTACGAACCGCCATACTTCAGGTGCTCGTCAACCTGACAGACTTTAGCATGTCACTGGAACAGGCTGTTAACAGTCCGCGCATCCATTTTGAAAATGACTTGTTGAGTATCGAAAAAGGCTTTGATCAATCGCAAATTGAACTGTTATCCCGTCATTACAGTAAAAATGCACTATGGAAGGAGCGCAATTTATTTTTTGGTGGCACACATGCCGTAATGGAGCATCAAGGTAAGTTTTCGGGCATTGGCGATCCCCGCCGTGGCGGTAGCACAATCACTATCGAGTAACTCATACTGACTGTTACCTATGTTGAAACTGCTATTTCCCCCTTATCCCTGCAGTTCATTCCTTATGTTATTCACCGCAAAGGCGCAAAGAACGCAAAGAAAAAGCGTTTTTAATAATCAAAAAAATTTGCGCCCTTTGCGGTGAATAATTGTTTTCAGGTTAAATCAACATCCCGAAGCTGGGCGGCCGCTACTTCCGGGCTAATGGTGTTAACGAACAGGCCTGAACCTAATTCAAAGCCTGCCGGTATACTTGTGCGGGGGCAAATCTCAAGATGCCAGTGATAACTGTCCTTGCATGCAGCATCGGCCGATGTATGCGGCAGGGAGTGCAGAAAATAATTATATTGGGCACCGCCAATAACAGCATCCAACCTGCACATGGTTCTACGCAATACACTGGCAAAATCCAGGGCATCTTCAGAAGACATTTCCAAAAAATCAGCCTGATGAGAAAGTGGCAAAATATGGACTTCCCACTCATAGCGACTGGCAAACGGTTTAATGGCAATAAATTTATCGCTCTTTTCGATAATATATTGACCAACATCTATTTTACGTTTTATTTCACCTGACTCTTTATCATAGATGGTTGCCTCGAACGTCATTGCCTCATTTATCAATGTACAGAATATGCATTGCCCGGACTTCTGAAAAAAATCCCGGCTATTATCAACCTCGGATTGAATATTAAACGGTACAACCGGCATCGCGATGATTTGACTGTGCGTGTGCCCCATACTAGCACCCGCTGCCGGTCCATAATTTTTAAACACCAGCACGTATCGCAGGCGTTTATCCGATTCGTAAAGCTGTTTCATTCTGCTCTGATAGGCAGCAAACAAGGTTGCAATGTGCTGCTCGCTCATTTCAAACAAAGCAATGCCATGCACATTATGATCAACAATCACTTCATGCCTGCCATAGCCGTCTATAGCCTGCTGTAAGCCAAAGGAATAGTTTTGGGCCTGAGTCTCATCACCCAGGACCGGATAGAGATTTTCCACTATACGCACTTCCCAATGCGCTTCATCAGGATAGGATGCAATAAGTGGCGGCGTCATATGCTCATTACCTGTACAAAATGGGCATGTATCAACATGTTTCCGGGTATCTCTTGGTGCCAGCTCCTCTTTTTGTTTCGGGCGCATGCTTCTTGCGGTCGCGACCAACACAGATTCAGTGGGAACGATGGGATTTATGCGTATTTCCCGGACATCTTTAGCCATAACATCCTCTCAATATGTAATAATTTACTCACTTGCTAAGTGTAGCTTGTTATCATATACCATTATTCCAACACACTATTATTCGTATTTTTAATGGTCCCAGTAATGAATAGTATTTGGCGACCAACAGGTGTGGCCTTAAGCCAGAAATACCTGGAATGTTCGATGTCATAACAGGCTCCGGTATCCTTGTATTCATCGGGGACCTTGAGGCGCGGCTAAATGCAGCCAAACTAAAACTCAAACCCGGTGGCCGGTTTATCTTTATCCTGTATAAATGCAACGAAAATGACATCGAAATTCGTGAAAATATACATTTTGCACACAGCCTTGTTTACGTGCAAAATACTGCCCATAAAAATGGACTTAAGCCGGAAATGATTTTCGATATTACCCATGAATTTGACTACGGAAAACCACAACCAGGACTTATTGTCGTATTAAAGGCCGACTAAAAAACATCTATCAAACATACAGGAAATAATTATGAGTGAATTACAGATTTCTGATCAACTAATCGAATCAATACATACTACCCTATCCAATCATGATCAAAGGGCAGAAGATCCGGGTATCGCTGTTCAGTATATGGCGGCCATTATAGGCTTCATGATAGGAAAGCAGTCACTTCCTACTCCGGAGAAAAAGGAATTCATCGATCAGTTGTTTGCATTCACGCATCATGTACTAGAGGATGTAGATCAGGGCGAGGAACAAGCGCCACCACCGCCGCAAGATGCATTTGGCATCTGGAAACCTGACGGAAAATAAATTCACTAATACAGGCAAGTTATTATG
Source organism: Gammaproteobacteria bacterium (assembly GCA_030610155.1). Classification (GTDB taxonomy): domain Bacteria; phylum Pseudomonadota; class Gammaproteobacteria; order SG8-11; family SG8-11; genus JAADIM01. The sequence goes on along the minus strand of JAUWSG010000041.1, from coordinate 12,212 downwards.
CTGAGCAATCCATTTACAGGCGCTAATTATTTTTTCCGGGGACTGGGTTTATTATCCAAACCCGGCGTTCGCCTCTATGTCATTATTCCACTCAGTATCAACATTATCTTCTTTACGATACTGATCGTGCTTGGCGTAGAATATTTCAGCCTTTTAACAGAGCAATACATGCCACAATTTCCGAGCTGGTTACAATGGCTTTATTGGCTAATATGGCCAATGTATATTGCGGCAATATTACTGATCGCCTTTTACACATTTTCCTTACTCGCCAACCTGGTCGCCGCCCCTTTTAACGGCTTGTTATCAGAAGCAGTTGAGCATTATTTAACTGGGGAAAAGCCACCTGAGAGTGGCTGGAAACAAATGCTAGTTGATTTTGTGCCCGACATGATAAATGAATTAAAAAAAATTATTTATTTTATTGCCTGGGCAATCCCTTTTCTGGTCCTTTTCCTCATTCCCGTCCTGCAACTAGCCGCACCTTTTCTCTGGATACTTTTTACCGCCTGGATGTTAGCGATGCAATATGTGGATTACCCAATGGCCAATTATAAAATTCGACTAAAAGAAGTACGCCAACGCCTGAGTGAAAAAAGGATAACATCCCTGGGTTTTGGTGGCATAACAATGCTGGTAACAATGATACCTGTAGGTAACTTCATTGTTATGCCCGCCGCAGTAGCAGGCGCAACAATCTACTGGGTTGAAAAACTAAAGGATACTAAATAAAGGGTTAAGTGCTATATGTTAGAGTTGACATTTATTATTTTCACATGCCTGTTGATTATGGGCTTGAATATTATTGCGACAAGAACCATTTTGGGGACGCATCTAATCACAATAAAAAGAAAACGTAACTTACTCATACTAATCTGGCTGGTCCCTGTATTCGGGTTTATATTATCCATAATTATTTTCAATGGGGATATGAAGAAAAAAAAGGAAAATAGCGATAAGGAGCTGATCACAGCATTAAACAGTTTCACTGAAAAAATGAATACGGCTAATAAAGAAATAAAACAAAAACGTAAAAACGAAGGAAACTGACTTTATTACTATGCTTTATACAATGGGAAATATTTCCCAAGTACCCCGAACAAATAGAACAAGCAAAAAAAACCGGCCAACACAATGTGTGGCCGGATAATAAAGGAACGTAAAAATAAATCTCAAATTGCGATTCATTTCACACAACCGAGCATACCGAACACAACCTCTAATTTCAAATCGCGAAAAATTCTTTCTAAACAATAAAAAGCAGCAAATCGACTTTCCATAATCTAGCCGACATTTCTTTAACCCATTGTTAATATTAATTTTATAGCGCTGCTGATTACGTATTAATGCTAACTAAGCTTGCGAGCTAAAAGATAGATTACATTTACTTGTTAACAAAACTTTAACATTTCTGATTCGTATAAAAAAATAGAGTTAACTTATTCAAATATTAAACGCTGTTTCCATACACCCTAAGATGCCCTGTCGACTAACAAGCTCACATTTAAAGACTGCGTACCTGAGTCCGGTTCCTGTAAAACGGGCAGCCGTACTGTGAATGTTGCGCCTTGATCAGGCTCATAATCAACATTAATTTCGCCGCCCATTAAAATACAATATTGACGACTGATATATAAATCCAGTCCTGTACTGACATTTTCAATGGCAACTTCAGGGTCTGAATGTATGTTATGGCCAACTAAGCTTTTCAATTCGTCGGCGCCCAGTTTAATTTCAGTATTGATCACCTTTAATATCAACCATTCTCCACCAGAACACACTTCCCGATCTACTTCGAGCACAATGGTAGCACCGGGTGTATATTTTCCCGCATTGACCAGTAAATTCACAAGCAATTGACGTAATTTAGTCGCATCAGAATAAATGTAGCCTAGATTCGTGATACATTTAACCTGCAGATTAATTCTGTTGTCCCGCATCAATGATCGAATATTTTCTGCCACTTCCTTGATAACCGGTTCGGCGGCAAATTTCTCATACTCAATACCTGTTTTACCTGATTCGATCCTGGATATATCCAGAATATCATCAATCAATGTCAATAAATGTGTGCTTGCGTATCTTATCTTCTTCAGGTCTGTTTCAAATTTTTGGTTTTTCTGCTCCGTAGAATCTTCGATAAGAAGATCACTGTATCCAACTATTGCTGTCAAGGGTGTTCTTAAGTCATGACTCAAATTCCTTATAAAAGAAGTTTTTGCCTTGTTTGCTACTTCTGCTTCAAACATCGCTTCTCGTATATTTTTTGCCACATCTCTTTCCAGCACTGAACTTATAGTCGCACCAATCAAATTCACCAGACTCTTATCCGCATCACTGAACACCTTCTTTTTACCGTCATCAAGACATTGGAAATTAACGGTGCCATAAAATTCCTTATTAACCACCAGTGTTGCTGACAGATAACTTTCAAAATGAAGAAAATCTTCGTCATTAAACAACAACTCGCCTGCTGCCATCTTACCTTTGTGTTCCTTGTATGAATCCGAATAAACTGTTTTCGTGACAGTATTTGAATGAGCCTTAAGATTAATATAGGAAATTCTACCCATACTTTTCCCCAAATACTGGCAACCCAAATTAAGAATAGAAACTAACTGGTCCTCACCTGATAAGGTTAGCGAGGTTGATATTTTGTTTAAATCATTAATAGCATCGTAATATTTTTCATCATTTCCGGCCTCATCTCCAACATTTGAATCCAAATTATTATTTCGGTTATATATAATCAATAAAACCATCGCCAGACCCATCGAGGAAATTCCTGCAATAACAAGTAATACAATATAGTGAATCTGTTCCACATTGATAGCCTCGACTATAAGAACTAACAAAACAAGCCCAAATATAACTACACCTGCATTGCTCCATTTTATTGACTGTATCATTCTCATATCGTCACCCTGTTTACCCATACAAACAGAAGCTCAAGTAATATATTTTAGAAACATATCCATGAGCGTTTACAATTTCTTTTACTGACGTCAGTCGCCGTCAGTACTTGCATTACTTCATCATAAGTACCTTTTACTTTGACAAGGTCACCCGGCATGATTTCTACATTTATCAAACCAGAAAATGATGTATCTACGTCAACACCTGCCACACTCAGCCTGTTAATATCAAGCATATCCAGGCGCCCTTCCAGTTTGACAACAGTATTTTTAATATCTCTTCGTTCAAGTTTGCTGGCCACATAATTTTTACTCGTTAACTCTTCTATATCAAGGCTAATCCGATTTCCTACTTCAACGTCATATATTGTAAAATATCTCACTGCAACAAACCCGTTTTTATCGCGCCGGTCTTTCATCGTCGTAAAATTGTTAACAAGCACCGTTTGCCCTAACACCACAAGGGTATTATTTTCTGCATCCACACTTTCTACATAGGCATCCATTGAAATATCAACAATACCGACAAACAGGATAGTATCAGCAACAATAATGCCATTTGTATTGATCCTGCCTTCCACAATAAGCGTACTGGTCTCAACAATATCACCGATATCGCCATTTAACATACGTGTTTCACTGGTGACTTTTATCAATTGACCGTTGAGTATGAACTCCTCTTGCGGTTTGACAAATGTTGTCACTACACCTTCGATGTGTATATTTACACCTTCATCCAGTTTTATATTGATATTGCCGTCGCCTTCCAGCCCAATATTACTCGCAATAAGACGGCCATCCATATCCAGCCCTTCTATGCTTTTGACTTGTATAAACTGGCCATCGGCCATCCCTTCGGGTGGAAAATCACTCATTTGCGCATTAGAATAGTCAACTGTTAACTGGCCCAGAATAAATGAATCTACAGTCAGGCCGGATATAATGCCTTTCAATTCGATCTCATTGCCTGCTGTATAAAACTGCGCCTTGAGATCAACCCGCGTCGCATAAATTATACCGTTACCAGAAGTAAACCCGCTCACCTCAACAACATTCCCTTTAATAAGCTGGTTAATCAGAGAAATATCCTGAACACCACTATCAAAAGTAGTAAGGGTATCGACAATAACGGTTTGACCAACAACATTCAGCGTGCCTACTCCGTCATTATTTATAGTGGTATCCAGCACTATCGCTTCGAGTACGTCCCGGTATTCAATATGTGAGGCTTCGCCAGTTAATTTATCTTCATTTATCATTCCCTGTATGGCAACGACCATTCCAACCTCAAGGTCTGCTACTGAACCATTCACATCATCAAGTGAAAAAGTGGCCTGATCAATAGAGTAAATCACGCCATTAACCCGCACATTATCGAGACTGGTCACTCTACCGACTGAAACAGTCGTATTCTGATCAGCCACAACACCTGTACCTGTCTCTCCACCACTACATGCACAAAGCAATATAAGAATGATCAAAAGCAATAAAATATGCTGTGCTGTTTTACAATTCATTGTTTCCATCCTGAATACTCACGCTGCTCAAGCCACATACCACCAATTATTTATTCATCTTCAAAATAGTAAATACCAATACCGGATGCTTTTCTGCCTGTACCCTTTACAGTGGGTGTAATGTCCCTGTCATGTTCAGCCATCCATTGATCCAGTATTTCAAGCAAATACTGCCCTTTGTCTGACAATATTTTTTGTAATTCCTCTGCCGCTTCTTCTGGCAGATTGTTGTAATATACTTTACGTTGAAAAAAGGGCTTCTTGTCTTTCATGTGTATGTTTCGATCCATGGTTGATATCAGACCTGAAACATCGGTGCCCAGATATTGAAGTTTGTCAATTTCACTTGCACGTGGAATATAGGCTCGTTCCAACAACTTAATCCTGCCGTCCTGCAGTTGATCAACAATGCCAATTTGTAATAGCTCATCAAGAATGGCCCGGGGGGGTACATCGCCACTGTATTCTTTTACCAGCGCACTGAATGAGGGTGCCACTCCTTCAATGGTTAAATCACGAGATTGATTGTTTTCATCACTATAGCTTGCATCATGGACCCAGCCATAAACGACCCGTGCTGCACGATTATAACGTTCGATCAAATCATCATTGCCACCATCTTCGATGGCTTTAATACGCTGGACTTCCTTACGGGTGAGCCCGGTAATCGTTGAAATGCGTGAATTGGTTTGCTTCTTGCCAGGAACTGAAAACTCAACCTCTGCAACATCGACATATGCCCGTTTGGCGATTTCTGCAAATGCGGCAAAAGGCATGCCATTTCGCAAGAAAATCCGAACCAGAGGCCGAAGAAGCTTGAAGATAGCTTTATATAAAATTTTATTCTGTTCGTTTGCGCTCATATAGTCATACAAATGGGAAATTATTCCCAATACCTCATAACTAAAAGTCTATCCAGAACAGATATTAACGCAATTTAATTAAACGAGAATTGTGATGATGATCACAATAGAAATAGGCTGGTTGAAAGTACTTATTGGTTGATATGATATAGACCAGAACTCAAAGTAAATAAAACTATATAAGTTTTTTCACTGGCCCGAAAGAACGCCGATGTTGGGCAGTGACACCAAGCTCAGCAAGCGCACTGATATGCGCCTTCGTAGGATATCCTTTATGTTTTGCCAGGCCATAGCCCGGAAATACTTCATCCATTTTTCTCATTTCTTCATCCCGTGCCACTTTAGCTATAATCGATGCGGCACTGATAGCAGGCACCGTTAAATCGCCTTTAATAATGGCCTCTCCGCTACACGGCAATACAGGCAAACGATTACCATCAACCAGAACATGTTCCGGCTTTATTGCTAGCGCCTCTATCGCCCGCTGCATGGCAAGCAAACTTGCCTGTAAAATATTGATAGCGTCAATTTCTTCGACTTCTGCACGACCCAAAGCCCAGGCCAATGCTTTTTCTTTTATTATTACATCAAATTTTTCACGTTTTTTCTCAGTCAAAGCTTTTGAGTCTGTCAAACCTTCAATAGGGTTTAAAGGGTCAAGAATAACGGCTGCTGCAACAACCGGCCCCGCAAGTGGTCCACGACCCACTTCATCCACACCTGCGATCATTATTTTCGATTCAGTAGATAATATTTCTTGCTTCATGTTAGTCCTATTGATTGATGCTGAACCACAATAGAGCAGAGGAAAAATAACAGGTGAAAGTGAAAAAAACTATATTACGATACAATTCTTTTCCCTGTTATCTTTCCCCTTTACCCTGCTTTATTAGTGCTTGATTAAATCTAAAATGGCTTGCGCGGCCTTTTCACTCGCATTTTGTTTCAATGTATGATGAATCTCGGTGAACTTTTCCTTCACATATTGTGTTTTTTCTGGATTATCGTACAAGTCCAGCAAGCATTCTTCTATTGCGTCAGGTGTTAGTTTTTCCTGAATAAGTTCCTTTATGAGTACTTCACCGGACAATAAGTTTGGCAAAGCGAAATTTTTTACTTTTATCATATTAAATAAACGCACAATCATTGCTGTAATCGCTGATACACGATAACAAGCGACCATAGGTTTTTTCAACAACATCGCTTCAAGGGCCGCAGTACCCGATGCCAGCAGAATGATATCTGCAGCCTCCATGACTGAATGTGAATTACCATCAATAATGGTTATTGGAAGTTTAACCTTATGCCGCGCAATAGCCTGTTCAAACAAATTTCTGATTTTATTGTTGGCCATAGGCGCAACAAATCTAACAGTAGGCCGTTTCTGATAAAGCAAATTGGCCCCCAATATAAAATCATCCACCATGTAATGTAACTCTTTAACTCTGCTACCCGGCAGAATGGCAACCACCTCACCTTCTACTGGCAAATTAAGCAAGCGACGGGCTGATTTTGTATCTGGCACAAGAGGAATCGTATCTGCAGAAGGATGCCCAACAAAACTGACCTGAATGTTGTGCTTTTTATAAAAATCTTCTTCAAACGGAAATAAAGTCAACATCAAGTCAGTTGAGCGGGAAATTTTTTTGACGCGATATTCACGCCAGGCCCAGATTGACGGGCTAACATAATGAACAGTCTTGATGCCGGCTTGTTTTAATGCTTTTTCCACCCCAAAATTAAAATCAGGGGCATCTATGCCAACAAAAACATCTGGTGGATTATTTTTAAATCGCTGAATAAGCTGTTTGCGAATACTTAATAGCTCACGGAAGCGGCCCAGAGGTTCGATCAAACCCATCACAGACAAGCGTTCCATAGGAAAAAGTGAACGGCAACCCTGCTCTATCATCTTCGGACCACCAATACCTTCAAAACTGGCATCAGGGTAATGGGACTTAATTGCCTTTATCAGGCCCGCCCCCAATAAATCACCGGACGCTTCACCAGCTAGTATGCCAATTTTCATTGGCATTCAGGGAAAGGGGTTAAGAACAAGTTATAGATAACAGGCGAAAGGGAAAAGAAATAAACCGAAAAATTTGATGTTGGCATAATAGTCATAATTGTAAGTACTTTTACTTTTATCTTTACCCTGTTCCCTTTACCCTGCTTTATCCCCTTTGCCCTGCTTTACTTTATCTAACAATCCCTCTTTTACTGTTTTTCAGAAATTCGGCCATGATTTTTACTTCTTCAAACTCAGCTGCAAGGACATCAATTTCTGATTTTGCTTCTTCAAACGAGAGATTTGATCGATAGAGTAGTTTGTAAGCTTTCTTGAGTGCGCTGATTGCCTCCGTGGAATAGCCACGTCGTTTGAGGCCTTCGCTATTCAAACCAAAGGGTTTCGCCATGTGGCCCGACACGAGAACATAAGGCGGCACATCTTTAGAGATAGCACTGCCCATCGCCGTAAAACTGTTTACACCCAGAGTACAAAATTGATGCACCAGGGTAAAACCACCTAATATGACATAGTCATCAATATTAACATGACCGGCCAGAGTCGCATTATTGGCAAAAATTGTATTATTCCCGACCTGACAATCATGCGCTATATGAACATAAGCCATAATCCAGTTGTCATCACCAAGCCGGGTAACGCCAATATCCTGGACCGTGCCACGACTGAAGGTGCAAAACTCGCGAATAACATTTCTATCGCCTATTTCAAGCGTTGTGGGTTCACCATTGTATTTCTTGTCTTGTGGCACTTCCCCAAGAGATGAAAATTGAAAGATTTTATTTTCACGACCAATTTTTGTCGGACCATTAATAATGACATGCGGTCCAATCCAGGTGTCTTCACCTATTTCAACATCGGGTCCGATTATTGAATAGGGACCGATAGTGACGCCCGGTGCTATTTTTGCACTAGGATCAATAATGGCTTGCGAATCAATCAAGGTTGCTCTGCCCTTGTGAAGATAAAACCAAAGAAGTTAGTAAACACCCGAATGTCAGGCATCTCGCTCTGCACACATAATATCTGCAGAACAAACTACATTCCCATCGACTTTTGCCTGCGCTTCAAACTTCCATATACCACGCATCGATTTTTTAAAGACAACATCCAGTATCAATTGATCGCCGGGAACGACAGGCTGTTTAAATCGAGCCTTATCAATGCCCACAAAATAATACAAACGCCCATCTTCCGGGGGATGTCCGATTGTCTGAAAAGCCAGAACACCTGATGCCTGAGCCATTGCTTCCAATATAAGCACGCCTGGCATAACCTTATATTTCGGGAAATGACCGGTAAAAAATGGCTCGTTATAAGAAACATTTTTTAATGCCTGTATATATTCACCAGGCTGACACACCAGTATTCTATCCAGTAACAGGAAAGGATACCTGTGAGGAAGGTTGTCAAGAATCCCTTTAATATCCATATGATATTCCACAATATTTACCCTTTTTTATACTAGAGATTTCTACATCGACTGGTCAGAAGACTACTCTGACCCCAACTTCTTTACCTTTCTCGCAATATCATCAAGCTGTTTCATGCGTATTGCATTTTTGTGCCAGCTGCTGTTTTTCTCCAGCAAAGTCCCCGACGAATACACGCCCGGTTCCGTGATGGACTTGCTGACCATCGACATACCGGTCACGACCACATTATCAGTGATCTCCAGGTGACCTACAATGCCTACAGCACCTGCAATTTTACAATTTTTTCCTATTTTAGCACTTCCCGCGATAGCCGTGCTTGACGCAATAACCGTATGCGCGCCAATATGAACGTTATGAGCGATTTGGATGAGATTATCCAGCTTGACGCCCTCTTCTATGACCGTATCACCCAGTGCGCCACGATCAATACATGTATTTGCACCGACCTCAACGTCATTACCGATACATACACGGCCTAACTGCGGAACTTTTATCCAATGACCATTTTTTTGTTCCGCGATTCCAAATCCATCAGCCCCGATCACAACACCAGAATGAATCAACGCCCGCTTACCAATTTGCGTATCATGCCAGATTGTCACATTTGCTTCCAATCGACTGTTCTCTCCAATACTCGACTGCCTGCCGATTACACAACCGGGCCCGATTATGACGCCCGCATGGAGTGTGACATCATCTTCGATGACACAAAGGGGACCTATAATGGCTTGATCATGGATTCTGGCGGTATCACTGACAACAGCAGAAGCGTGTATTCCCTTCGGAGATACCGGCTTGTCAGGATGAAGTAGCGCTGCAATTATGGCGTATGCGCAGTAAGGATCATCTACAATGACGGCATTAACAGGGCATTTCGATTGATAACGCTCATTAATAATAACGGCAGATGCTTTGGTATTGGAAAGGTACTTGCCGTACCGGGAATTGGACAAAAAACTTATCTGACCGGCCTGTGCACCTTGTAGTGTGCCGACGCCCTCAATTTTACACTCATCGTCCCCATCAACCTGACCATCAACATGCTTGGCTAATTCATTCAAGGTAAACGTCATATGAGCGCTTCTGGGGATGTATTCTGGATCAGGTTACAACTAGTAACATAATCCTGTCCACTTGTGTTTTATTTAGGAGACCGCTTGTCCATTGATTTTAATCGTTCAACAATTCGCTTGGTGATATCGACTTTATCACTCGCATAGATAACACCATCAGTCAAAATCAAATCGTATTTACCTTCTTTGGCAATGGAAACGATCACTTCGGAAACCCGTTTTTGTAATTTACCAAATTCCTCATTACGTCGCAGATTCAAGTCCTCGCGGAATTCATCCTGTCCACGTTTAAAATCACGTTTAAGCGATATAATATCCCGCTCAAGAGTACGACGGGCAGATTCACTCATAATAGGGCCATCCCGCTCCAGCTTGCTCTCCAATGATCGCAATTCTTTCTGTATAGCGACCAGCTTTTTATCACGCGGCGCAAACTCCTGTTCCAGTTTTTTCCTCGCAGCTTCTGCTTGCGGTGCATCTTCAATCACTTTCGCAGCATTGACGACACCCACGTTCAAGTCAGCTGCCAACGCTGATAAGGGCAAAATACCCAACAAGAGCAACATCATGTTCAAAAATACGGCTAACTTCAATTTGATCTTAAAATCTGTCATTTTCAACCTGATACTCCATCACAACTTAAAATGGCGCGCCAATCGTAAATTGGAAAAATTCTGTGTCATCGCCAACCTGATCATTCACAGGAAAACCCCAGCTAAATGTTAACACACCCACGGGCGTCACCCACAATGCAAATAAACCGTATGCGCCACGAATTTCACTAGTGTCAAAACCCAGGTCCTCCCCATCAACGCTCAAGGTACCACTTTTCATAAAAACGTTACCCGCATCGATAAATAACCCGGTTTTGACCGACTTGTTTTCCGCCATAAATGGTAACGGAAAAGCTAGCTCCAGACTACCCACCGTCTTCAGCGTGCCACCGATAACCTCGTCGGCACCATCAACAAATAAATCCTTATCCCTGGGCCCGAGGGTATTACCACTATATCCGCGTACGGAACGACTACCACCAGTATAAAACCGTCTGAAAAACGGATAATCCGTAGTGGTACCATAGCTGTCGCCGAATGCAATTTCGCCTTTGGCACGGAACGTAAACCCCTTGCCAATTCGCCAGCTAGAGTCTTGATTTAAAAGAATATTATAGTATTCCAGACCACCTAACAAAGATACTTCGGAGGAAATTCTGGTTAAATGCCCGGTAGTTGAAAGAAATGTCCTGTCCCGCGTATCATACGACCAGCCCAGGGTAATAGGAAAAGAGTTAAATTCTTCCCCGTTATTTAATGACCATTCCTGATAAAAGCGGATAAAAGAGTTGGTCAAATCAAGATTGGTCTTTTGAGCAGCAAATCCAAGACGCGCGGTAGAAAATTCGCTCAGGGGAAAACCATAATTTACCCGCGCACCACGCTCATCAAGGTTAAAGTCGGCAATATTGGACTCTCCCGCGTCTGTTTTGCGGAAAAACAAGCTTAAGTTACGACTCACACCACTAACGGTGTGATAAGGATTAAAGAACGAAAAGCTATAAACTGTATTTATATCATCATTACTAGCCTCAAAACTCACTCGTTTACCGGTGCCAACAAAATTATTCAACGACACTTTGGCATTAAACAAAATACCCCGTGGTTCACCATAACCAATACCACCCGATATTGAACCGGTAGATCCTTCAACTACCCTTAAATTGACATCCACCTGATCATCCGTGCCAGGTACTTGCGGTGTTTCTATATTAATGTCCTCGAAAAAACTCAAACGTTGCAAGCGGGTTCGTGTACGATTTAATTTCTTGGGTTCATACCAGGCCGCTTCCAACTGACGGAATTCACGCCGAATAACTTCATCATTTGTTTTGTCGTTACCGGTAATATTAATCCGCCGTACATAAACCCGTTTACCCGGATCAATGAAAAATGTCAGTGAAACTTTTTTCTCTTCTTCATTTATATCAGGAACCGCATTAACATTTGCAAAAGCATACCCATCAAACCCCAATCGTTCGCCCAGGAAGTTGCTAGAAACAGAAACCTGTTTGCGGGAAAAAACATCTCCACTAAATATCGTAATCTGGGCCATTAACTCTTCTTTTGACACCACCATTTCACCTGCCACAATAATTTCACCAACATAATACTTCTCACCTTCGGAAATATTAATCGTGATAAATATATCTTTTTTGTTAGGTGAAATAGTTACCTGAGTTGACAGTATTTTGAAATTAATAAAACCCCTGTCCAGATAATAGGAACGCAATGTTTCCAGGTCTGCCCTTAACTTGGGCTGTGAATATTTATCTGCATCACTGAAAAACGTGGCCTCTTCTGCCAGCTCAAACCTGCCTACCAGATC
>JAUWSG010000010.1 GCA_030610155.1 Gammaproteobacteria bacterium | reverse complement strand
TGCAGCACAGGAAATTGATGAAACCTCGTTGATCAGTTCAGAGCCTGTCACGATTATTTTGTCACAAAAAGGGCTGGTACGTTCTGCAAAAGGGCATGAAGTTGATCCAACGACTTTGGGTTACAAGACAGGTGATGAATGTCTTTCCAGTGCACGTGGTAAAAGTAATCAGCTTTCTGTATTTCTTGATTCCAAAGGCCGGGCTTATTCAACTTCTGCGCATACCTTACCTTCAGCGAGAGGGCATGGTGAGCCATTGGCAGGGCGCTTTAGTCCGCCTGAAGGTGCAACATTTGCCGGTGTGATGATGGGTGCGCCTGATCAATATTTTTTAGTGGCAAGTGACGCAGGTTATGGTTTCCTTGTTAAATTGGAAGATATGATCACCAAGAACAAGAAAGGTAAGGCTGTTTTATCTGTGCCTAAAGTGTCAGCGGGCGTGGTGCCACCGGTGCCTGTGCATGATATCGATACGGACTGGATAGCGGCAGTGACGAGTACAGGGCAAATGCTGGTGTTCCCGACAAAAGACTTGCCCGTGTTACCGAAAGGCAAGGGCAACAAGATTCTTGGTATCCCTTCTTCACGTGTTGAAAAGCGGGAAGAATACCTGGTCGCCATACTTTCTATTCCGGAAGGCAGCAGTATTATTGTTAATACTGAAAAACGGAAAAAGGAATTTGATGATGATGCGTTGAATGAATTTATTGGAGAACGCGGCCAAAGAGGGAAAAAACTGCCTCAGGGAATGCGTAGCGTTAAACGCATGTTTGTTGTAGAAGAAGAAGTGGAAGAAGAATAAAAAGACCGAAGACCTTTTACCTCGGAGAACACGGGACTCTCGGGGTAAAAGATTAAAAGATTGAATTGAGCCACGGAGGTCACGGAGAAAAACCTTTTTGTTTTAAATTCCCTCTCCCTTTGGGAGGGGGAATAATCCTTTCTTTTCCTCCGTGACCTCCGTGGCAAAAAACATTCTTTAGGACTTTTCCCCGCGCGCCCCGTGGTCCCCGTAGTAAAAAAGGTCTTTGGTTTTGTTTGATATTTGAGCAGCTAATTCATCTTTCGTCTTGAAAAATGCAAAATAGTGCATATATATTAGAGTTGCAAATATATAAAGCAGGCAGTTCCTGCCCCTGATTGATGGAGTGTTTTAATGAAACGAATTTTTCTGTTCCTGGCAACTAATATTGCAATTCTGATCGTGTTAAGTGCCACCATGAGTCTGCTTGGTTTCGATAGTTTGATGGATGAGCAGGGTGTGGACCTGGATATGAATGCCTTGCTGGTATTTTCTGCGTTGCTGGGTTTTGGTGGTTCGATAATATCGTTGATGATATCCAAATGGACTGCAAAGCGATTTACTGGTGCGAGGATCATTGAACAGCCTGGCAACAGTACTGAACAATGGCTGGTTGAAACGGTTCAAAAGCAGTCACAGCAGGCTGGAATCAAAATGCCGGAAGTCGCCATTTTTGATACGCCGGATATTAATGCGTTTGCTACCGGGCCGTCACGAAACAAGGCGCTAGTTGCGGTCAGTTCGGGTTTGTTATCCGCGATGACAAAAGATGAAGCCGAAGCAGTCATCGGGCATGAAATAAGCCACGTGGCTAATGGAGATATGATTACCATGGCCCTGATTCAAGGTGTTGTAAATACATTTGTTATTTTCTTTTCCCGAATTATCGGACACGTTGTCGACAGGGTAGTGTTCAAAACACAGCAAGGTCATGGTCCTGCATATTACATTACGTCGATATTTGCCCAGATTGTTCTAGGTATCCTCGCGAGCACAATCGTTATGTGGTTCAGCCGTCAAAGAGAGTTTCGGGCTGATGCAGGCGGGGCACAATTGTCTGATAAGTCAAAGATGATTGCTGCACTGGAGCGCCTCAAGGTAAGTGCCGGCCAGCCCCATTTACCCGATCAGATGGCGGCTTTAGGTATTGCGGGTGGAATCGGTGATGGTATCAAGCGGCTATTTATGACACATCCACCATTGGATGAACGTATCGCGGCTCTGAGAGCGCAAGCTTAACCCTGAAAGGAAGACCTTTTACCACGGGGAACACGGGGCGCACGGGGAAAAGACCTAAAGAATGTTTTTTACCACGGAGGTCACGGAGAAAAAAGAGAGGATTATTTTAAGTTCGCTCTCCCTTTGGGAAAGTGAACTTAAAACAAAAAGATTTTCTCTGTGACCTCCGTGGTTAACACTGATTTTATCTTTTAGTGTTTTTCCCCGTGGTAAAAGGTTTAAGGTCTTCTTTAGTCTTCAGCAGTGAAGTCGTAGGTCATTTCATGTTCGGGTTGTTGTAAGTAAAAACCTTGAATGAAATTAACGCCATTTTGCCAAAGCACCGCCAGAGCGCTGGGATCCTGGACATGTTCGGCGATAACTTGTTTCTTTTGTGCTTTCGCCAGTTCTGTAATGGCTTTAACAATTTCCTGGCTTTGTTCGTTGGAGGCCAGGTCGCTGATATGGGAGCCGTCAATTTTCAGGTAATTGGCATCAAGGTGCTTGAGGTAATTAAACGAGCTGTCTTCCTCGCTGCCGACGTGGTCTATAGCAAATTCACAATGAAGTTGTTTTAGTCCATTGGCAAATAATTTGGTTTCTTTTAACGCGCTTATTGCATTGGCTTCACTGATCTCAAAGCATAACGAGGAGCCGTGAATACGGGCTGCTTTTAATAATTTGCTGATCCAGACCAGGAGCGTCTGGTCTTTAATTGAATCATATGACAATTTAATAAAGAATTTTGTTTGTACGTCTGTGCCTCGTTTGGTTGCGAGAATCTTTACCGCTTGTTTCGCGACCCAGCGGTCAATCTCGGACATCAGGCCGGCCTGTTCAGCCGCACCCAGAAATTCACCCGGCATGATTTCCTTTCCGCCTTCTCCTATCATGCGTAACAGGACTTCGTATCGTTCTCCAGGTTCAGCCTGTAAGCTTACGATAGGTTGAAAAGCAAGTTTAAATTCATTTTTTTCCAACGCCCGTTTTACTAATTCAGACCACTTCTTGTCTCGTTCGAAGCTGGCTTTTTCGTCCTCAGCTGAGTGAATGTGAATGCCGTTTCCATTGTTTGAGCGTATTTTTTTGCAGACCATATCCGCCTGTGCTAGCACCCTTTTAGCGCTTAAATTAGTCTCAGATAGTTGGGCGACACCAATGCTGCTAGTGCAGGTAACGGATTGGCCTTCGACATCGAAAATGTGATTTTCAGTTTCCTGTCGAATAGCTTCTGCTATTTTTTTAACTTCATCAATATTTTTGTTAGGAATCAGGCAGGTGAAAATACTTCCGGCAAAATGGGCGGCCAGGTCTGATTTACCCAGATGATTGCGAAGGATGTTGGCAAAATCTGTTAATACAAAATCACTGGCAGCAATACCGACATTTTCCGCGATTGCTTTGAATTCATCGATTTCAATATAAAGTAATGAACATTTAAGTCCTTTTTCGGCAACAGCTGTGACAGCGTTGTCCAGTTGGTCATTAAAATGTTGTCGATTATACAAGCCGGTGAGCAGGTCCTGTCTACGCAGCGCATCAATTTCTTTTTGCAGTTCTTTATTATCACTTTTGGTGCGAATGATGATCTGGGTGCAATGTTCACCATCGATACTGGCCGGAGCAAATTCCATGACGGCTTTAAACTCTTCGCTACCTTCTGGAACAGCGGTGAATTCAAACTCAGCATCCGGGTTGTCGCCTTTACTCAGTCTTTGTAATATCGATTTAAAATTTTTCTGTTCATCAGAGCCGATTAAATCCATTATTGGTACGGCTTCTATATCTTCTGCATCTGTAAAACCAAATGTTTCCAGGTAAGTGGTATTGGAATAAATATGCATACCTTCATGGATATAGGCAATGGCATCCCGCGAACTGTCCATAAGAGCGCGATTTCGTTTTTCACTTTCGTTATATAGAATTTGCGACTGTCGCAGATTCCTGCGTTCTTTAAGGTTGGCGAGTTCGCGGGTAAGAACGAGTAATAACAAATCGGAGTTAGACTCATTGACAACATCGCGACATCCGGCCGTGATTAATTTAACCTTGGTGGCAGGGTCATCAGAGTTAGATAACACAATCACAGGAAGGTCTTTTCCGGATTGACTTATGATGTCGATCACCTGAAGTGCAGTAAAATTCGGGATTTCCAGTGAACTGATTACCAGGTCCCAGGTTTGCTGCTCAAGTGCCTCACGCAAGTCTTCTTCATCTTCGACATTCGTTGACCGGATGGCATGTCCTGCATTACGCATCATACTGGACAAAGCTTCAGCATCATTTGATGATTCTTTGACCGTCAATAATTTAACGGTTGTTCCTTTTTCGTCTTCCACTCTAGGCTCCGGTTAAATAAAACAATTCCAGTACTTATTACGGATGGTTTCAGCAAATCCTTAATTTTTGCACATGGATGTGCTTATGTCTCGGGAAGACAGGACGTCTGGAGAGACACTGACCTCCCATTGCCTCAGGGTTCCTGAAAAAATCTCCCAACCTCCAATCTTCCAAGCTTATGTCTCGGGAGCACATGGATGTGCGGAGAGACGGTGACCTCCCATTGCCCCAGAGCTTCTAACCAAACCCCATAACCTGCAATCTACCACGCTTATGTCTCGGGAGGGCAGGATTTGGCCATGGATGGCCTTATGTCACGAGAGCACATGGATGTACCAAGTGACCGCCCGGAGAGATATTGACCTTCCATTGCCTCCAGGTCCCTAAATAAACCCCCAACCCATAATATTTCACCTCACCCATAAAAGGCCACTTATTTTATAGATGACCACACATCATCAAAATCAAGTTTTGGATTGTCCTCTGTCGCGTCTGTCATATCATTTTCGGAGATACTGGTGAACTGGAAATGTGAGAATGCGCCGGTTGTTTCAATTAATTTGGTCAGTCGTATCGGAATTTTATCGCCAAAAATACTGAGGCTTAAAGTATTTCCTACGCCATAAATATTGGGTGCAATCAGGGTCATTGGTTGATTGATCGATTTGATTTCCGGTAGTACCAATGTCCTTAGATAAGACCCCGGTGTTTTTATTTTCTTGATAATCAGTGATCCCGCTGATATGGCATGTGGCGCGAGTTTTTGTATGCCTAGTTCCAGTTTTTTTGTACCGGTATGTTTCAACCATCTTATGACACCGATACCCCATTGAGACTCATCTGAATCTCCTAGTTCTCTGATGCCAACGAGCTCGCCTACCAGGGCGTTAATAGGTGAATTATGATTTTCTGTCGGTTGCCACGTTAAACAGAAACCATTAGCGCTCTCGTTTACACTGTTACAAAGGTGGGTTTCATACTGGATTGACTGTGATTGACTAGTGA
Organism: Gammaproteobacteria bacterium; assembly: GCA_030610155.1. GTDB lineage: Bacteria > Pseudomonadota > Gammaproteobacteria > SG8-11 > SG8-11 > JAADIM01. The sequence goes on along the minus strand of JAUWSG010000010.1, from coordinate 29,292 downwards.
AATTGTCTTTCCCTGAAATTGTTGAGTGACTGAATATCGTGTCGTCGTAATCAACAATATTGCTGTTATAAAGAGGGTTCCATACATCCTGTTTAGAAGTCTGCGGTTGAGAGACACCAAAGACAGGTGCACTGGAAAAATGTGAGTTTTTATTATAGACGGGTTCGTTTAAATCAAGGTTTAAATATTCATCCAGTTCATCATCTTGTGTTGCTTCTGGCAAATTGCGAGGAGGCCATTGGTCATCTTTTTTTGGTTTTTCCTTGTGCTTAATGTTTTCTTCGATCGCGGCTTTCATTGTTTCATAAATTATGTGGTGGGTAGCACTTAAACCAAATGTGACCAGTATTTTCATATTGCTTCTGGCACGAGAGAAACCACGTTTGGCAATGCCGCCCCATGTCAGAAATAGTTGCTTTAACACTTTTTTGGAAAGAATTTTGTTTTTATTGCCACCATGGCTGGCGACATAACTACTGTAGTGTTTGATATCATCCTTAATGGCTGCGACCAGATCCACAGTATCGAGTATATGAATGAGAGATAGTTGTGATTCATCGGGAGTGAAGAAACCGGGTGGGTTATCACTACTCAAATTAAATGAATACATACCTGTGCATTGATCGGGGTCAATGAGTTCACTGATTTTTGCATAGGAACCCCATTGCAGCAGAAAATTTCCAACTTTTTCAATATCACCCTGGCGCATTCTATAGGGGCTGGCAAGCGAAAGGAGTAATATTTGTTTAAATAAATTGTTTATAGTCGCCTGGGTTTCATGCTTGTTCTTTCCCGTGTCCAGTGGCAAATCATTAAAATTGTTTTGTTGCGCATGCAAATACAGACGATAAAGCTGCTTCCAGATATTGGCTGGCTCCGGCACGTAGATTTGATATGAACCTTGTAAAACAGCACTCAGATAACGCATGGCATGATAGATCGTCATGGCCAGTATCTTCTTATCCAGCTTTGAACTTTGCCCTGTTAATTTTCCCTCTATGACTATTTTATAGCCAGTCGCCATTTCCGCCTGGATTTCCCGCGATAGTAATGCCACTTGTTGTTTTTTTGCAGGCAAAGGGAAGGAGAGGCCAAGATAATGTTTTTTCAGTGCCTCGGTAAGAAAATTGGTGGGTTCCCAGAATAGTTCCAGAATTTTGTAACGATTAACATCCGATATTTGTGTTCTGTTTAAACGATGCAGGTTTTTATAGACGAGCTTCGCTGTTTCCCCCACATTGGCGCGCGGGAGTGAGTCTATCCATTTTGCGATATGCTTGGGGCGAATTTCCATGCCCGTGTCTGATTTTTGCTCGGGTATACCAAGCAAGCCAGTTGATGCTTCGTTATGTGTCACTCAGACCCTCACGCTATTTTTAAGTACTATTCGTAACTAATTGTATTTATAGCAATAAAAAGAGAATTTAATGCCGTCATTGTTGTATGAATGATGGATACGAGGCTGATTATCCAGTGTACTTGTCCTCAAGTGGGAAATCCATTTTCTACTTGTTTAACAAATAGATATATCGACTATATTATATAAAACATGAAACATGTGAATAAGGCACTCTTGATTGAGTGCTGATCATATATCCTACATCGGTACTTTGTATTCCTTGTTTATCTGTTCGCGGACCAGCCGAGGCACCAGATAGCCGGGTAATTGTTTTCGCAGTTCATCCATTAGTTCGCGTGCTTTTTTGTCACTGACGTCAAAATGACTTGCCCCCTGGACCTTGTCCAGCATGTGCAGATAATAGGGTGTGATGCCAGCTGCAAAAAGTGTCTCACTTAAATTGATCAGTGTTTTGCTGTTGTCATTGACCCCCCGTAATAGTACCGCCTGATTAAACAGTACTGTGTCTATTTTAGCCAATTGATGCATGGCCTGTTTGACAGGCTGGTTTATCTCGTTTGGGTGATTGATATGCAGGACCATGATTTTTTTCAGCTTGATCGTCTCTAGCCAGGATAAAAATGAGCTATCAATGCGTTCTGGCAGGACGACAGGTAATCGACTATGAATACGCAGTCTTTTTAAGTGTGGAATTGTATCCAGCATTTTTGTTAAAACGCTCAATCGTTCGTCGCTCAGACACAGTGGATCGCCGCCGCTTAGAATGACTTCGTTAATTGAGGGGTCATGCATTAAATCATTTATTGTCGAAGACCATTGTTCATTTGCCGGGTTGGCATCAGAATAGGGGAAATGGCGGCGAAAACAATAACGACAATGTATGCCGCATGCACCTGTGGTGACGAGCAGTGCTCTGCCATGGTATTTTTTTAACACGCCGGGTGTTGACATTGATATCAGGTCACCCACCGGGTCGACTGTATAAGCTTCTTTTTCCAGTAATTCTTTTTTCAAGGGTAACACCTGAAGCAAAAGTGGATCGTTGGGGTTGCCCTTTTCCATGCGCGCGACATAGCTGTGGGGCACCTTTAACGGGAAGGGAATATCGAGCGCAAACTCCTTCTCCAGGCCTTGTGGATCCAGCTCTAATAGCTCAAGTAGTTCATGTGGCGAGCTGATGGCCTGTGACAAGTGCTTTTTCCAGCCGGATTGTGACAATTTCTCTGTGAAAGCCTGCAAAGTTGCATGAGATCGCGGTATCATAGCGTCCTTTAAAATATTCGAATTCATATCTAATCTGTGGATTAAGCTAAATAATTGCAGGATATCATCCCAAATCGAGGCGTAAATGGCTACATACAGTACGAACGAATTTAAAAATGGTCTGAAAGTGATGATCGACGGTGAACCTTGTTCAATACAGGATCTTGATGTTGTCAAACCGGGTAAAGGCCAGGCATTTACACGTATAAAAGTAAAATTTTTGAAGACGGGTCGGGTAGTGGAAAGAACCTATAAATCAGGCGAATCCATAGAAGCGGCAGATGTCATGGATACTGAGATGCAATATTTATATACGGATGGTGATGCCTGGCATTTTATGCACCAGGATACGTTTGAACAATATGCGGCTGATGCCAATGCAGTAGGTGACGCATCAAAATGGTTAAAGGATCAGGATATTTGTGACGTCACGCTTTTTAATAATGTGCCTATTGCGGTGACTACGCCCAATTTTGTTGTGTTAAAAATAGCTGAATCTGATCCGGGTGTACGAGGTGATACCGCCAGTGGGGGCGGCAAACCCGCAACACTGGAAACCGGTGCTGTTGTGCGTGTGCCTTTGTTTATCGAAGAAGGCGAACTGATCAAAGTAGATACCCGAACAGGTGAATACGCTGGTCGGGCAAAAGAATAATCTCATGTTTTTTCCAGCGACCGTCACAATAGATTGACTATTCTTCCTCATCGCGCCTTGCCATTCACGATAAATTTTTATCAAAAAAAGGCACTCTGCATGCCATCTAACTACGGATTCTAGGTTGGACTGGCAACCTACATCCCGACTTGAAGCGCTTCAGCAACGCGCGGATACATTAAACACCATTCGCGCTTTTTTTGCCCGCAAAAGGGTACTGGAAGTCGAGACACCTTATTTGTCCTGCGCGGCAAATACAGATCCATATATAGACTCTCTGGATGCCTGGTATCAGGCCACAATATCTTCCGGAAAGGAAATACGTTATTTACATACTTCGCCTGAATTTCCGATGAAACGATTACTGGCGTCAGGTTGCGGTTCTATTTTCCAAATTTGTAAAGTGTTCCGCCAGGGTGAACAAGGCCGGTTGCATAATCCTGAATTTACCATGCTTGAATGGTACCGGCCTGATATGCATTACCGGGCTTTAATGGAAGAAGTGGCTGAATTGGTTCAGTGCGTTTTGCCAGTGGAATATCAAGTATCGTCTTGTGAACATCTCAGTTATCGCGATGCGTTTGAACGTTATGCTGATATCCATCCATTTACAGCCAGTACAAAAGAATTAATTGAGTGTGCGCAGCATCACGGAGTGGGGGATGTGCCTGGCTTGTCATCTGATGACAGGGATGGCTGGCTGAGTTTATTGCTGACTCATCTGGTAGAGCGGCATCTTGGAATCAGCAAGTTGACTTTTCTATATGATTTCCCAATATCACAAGCATCACTGGCGAATATACGTCAGGACAGCCCGCCTGTCGCAGAACGATTTGAGTTATATGTTAATGGTATAGAGCTGGCGAATGGCTTCCAGGAGTTAACGGATGCACGGATCCAGCGAGAACGTTTTGAGCACGATTTGCGGGTGCGCCAGGAAAAAGGCCTGACCGATGTGCCGATAGATGAAAATATGCTGGATGCTCTCGAGCATGGATTGCCGAGTTGTTCGGGTGTTGCGCTGGGGATTGATCGCCTTTGTATGATTATTATGGGTGTGAGTTGTATTGATGAAGTGCTGACGTTTCCATTTGGGCGTGCTTAAGCGTTTTGCATATCATTCCGTGCATTCCGTTCTGGAGTGTTCGATTGCAGGTTAGTCGAATCTATTAGGGACTCTGAGGCAATTGGAGGTCAGTGTCTCTACGCACGTCCATGTGCTCTCGAGATCACTCCGGACCTCCTGTCCTCCTGTGAAACTCGTACGTCCATGTACTTCGCATAAGGCCATCCCTGGCCAAAAGAATAAATCACCAATGAGCATTTTGATGGTGATTTAACCTTTATCCTTGTATGTCGATAAAGAATTATTGAGATCACAGGGCATATCTTAATAACCACAAAAATAATAGTTAATTGGTGCTCATGACCATTCAGCATGCAGAAGGGCGATATTTAAAACTGATCCTTGGGGCGTTATTTTGCCTCACGTTGTTGTATTCAGTGCCCGTGAGTTCAGATATAAAGAAAATAAAACTAGGTGTCCTGGCATTTCGTGGACCCGGTCTCGCTTACAAAATGTGGTACCCGACGGCAAGTTATTTAGAAGAGTCCATTCCTGAATACAGTTTTCGTATTGTTCCCCTGACATTAGATGACATAGAAAATTCAGTTGCACAAGGCAAGGTGGATTTTGTATTGACGAACTCCGCTTCCTATGCAGAACTGGAAGCACAATATGGCATTACACGTATTGCAACGCTAAGAAACCGACGTGCAGGCGGTGTGTATACACGTTTTGGTGCACTTATCCTGACGAGGTCAGACAATAAATCAATACAAACGTTAGCAGACTTAAAAGGAAAATCATTTGCAGCTGTACACCCGGATGCCTTCGGGGGATGGTGGATGGCATGGCGTGAGATGAAGCTGCAGGGAATAACTCCTGGGTCAGATTTTGAACGTCTCGAATTCAGTGGTTTTCCCCAGGATAAGATTGTATTGGCTGTCAGGGATGGAAAAGTGGATGCAGGCACAGTACGAACAGATTTATTGGAACGTATGGCCAAAGCAGGGAAGATTGATCTAAAGGACTTTCGCGTGCTCAATGCACAAGAATCAGAAAACTTTCCCTTCGCCCACAGTACCCGACTGTATCCGGAATGGCCATTTGCGATTGTAAAGCATACAAGTCAGGATCTGGCTCAAAGCGTCGCTATCGCCTTATTAAAAATGTCACCCAATAGTAATGCCGCTCTGGCGGCCAGGAGTGCTGGTTGGACAGTACCGCTTGATTATCAGCCTGTCCATGACCTGATGAAAGAATTACATGTTGGCCCTTATAAGAAAATTGAACAAATTACAGTTCAGGAAATTGTCCGTCAATACTGGTACTGGGTTGTTATTGTAATGTTGGTTTTTCTGGTTTCTACTGGCATCACATTTTACGTTATCAAACTCAATCGTAAAGTTACCCGTTCAAAAGAAATATTGAAACAGGAGGTAATGGTTCGTAAACGGATAGAAAAATCCAGTGTCATGCATACCAAACGAATTCGGGTCCTCTATAATGTGTCATCAATACCCGGTGCAAGCTTTGATGATCAGGTAAAAGAAGTGCTGAAAGTAGGTAATGCGTTATTGGGTACAGAAATAGGCCGTGTTTGTCAGATTGATGAGAAGGCCCAACTGAACACCATCATCAGTATTGTTGCGCCGCATGATTTTAAAATAAAGGCGGGAGATAAAGTTCCTTTGGCGAGGTCCTATTGTAATATCACATACCAGTCCGGGAAGTCCTTATCGATTCATCATGTTGGTCAGTCCAGTTTACGTAATCATGAAGCGTATAAGTTTGCCCGGTTGGAAGCTTATATCGCAACGCCAATCTGGGTAAACGGAAAAAAATTTGGCACCATCAATTTTTCAAGTCGACAAGCCAGGGAAAAACCATTTCCTGTTGCTGATCTGGATTTGGTTAAGTTAATGGGGCGCTGGGTCAGTGTAACACTCGAGCGTCATCTGGCGCAGCAGGAGACTGATCAGGCAAAACGTGTTGCTGAGGAAGCAAACAGGGCAAAAAGTGATTTTCTTGCAAAGATGAGCCACGAGTTACGCACGCCACTCAATGCCATTATTGGTTATAGCGAATTGCTAAAAGAAGATGCAGAAGCCAGGCATCAGCAGGAGTCAGCTATAGATTTGGAAAAAATCCATGGGGCCGGCAAGCATCTTCTGAAATTAATAGATGATATTCTCGATCTTGCAAAAGTGGAAGCGGGTAAGATGGATTTGTATTATGAATCTGCAGATGTGGCGATGATATTGAAAGATGTTGCGGCAACTGTTCAACCGCTTGTTGAAAAAAATAATAATAGTTTTGAAATTAATTGTAAGGAAGATGTTGGTCTTATAACAACAGATTTGACCAAATTGCGGCAGTTATTACTCAACCTTATCAGTAATGCAGGAAAATTTACTGAAAATGGAAAAGTGACTTTAACTGCTGAGCATGAATATCTTGAAGATACCCCCTGGCTTGTATTTTCGATATCTGATTCCGGTATTGGTTTGTCAGAAGATCAGCTTGAAAAATTATTTCAGGACTTTGCTCAGGCTGATTCTTCAACGACACGTAAATATGGTGGTACAGGACTGGGTCTGGCAATTAGTCAACGATTTTGTCGTATAATGGGTGGGGATATAACGGTAGAAAGTAAATTGGGTCAGGGTACGACCTTTAAAATTCATTTACCTGCACTACCGGCTAAAAAGGTTCAATCCACAAAAAATAACAGGTCTTTGCAAGATCAAAAGCAAGTCAACCAGGATTAATTGCTGCGATCAATCGACTGTGATACCGGTGTTCATAAATCATGGGTGATAAGTTAGCGGAATCACACAAAAAATATTTTGTCGTGATGTTCTGGTCGACAGCTGACTAGCTTCTTCTTTCTCGAACAAATGTTTCGCTAAACTGACTAAAATAGTCATGTATATCGGTACCATTCAAATATGCAAATAATTTCCTTAATTATGTTATCAGTCAGTGTATATTAGGAGTTGGGCTATTGAAGGATAAAAGAAGTTATGTTTCATCACCGTGACACACTTGAAGTATTGAATTCACATCTACCCCTGAAAGAAAAAATTATAAGTGCACATGAAGTTGTTAAAGACAAATTCCCCTTTGTCGCTCGTGTAGCAATTACCCTTTACGATCCTGAGACCAGGGTTCTCAAGACCTATATGCACAGTAGTGGTGATGATAATCCACTGCAGCATTATCATGCCTTGCTGGATGAAGCGCCATCATTGAGAGAAATTTTAAATAAGGGCAGGCCAAGGGTGGTAAACAAGCTTGTGACCTTTAATGACAGTGACCATGAGCATGCAAAACGTATTGGCCGGCAGGGTTATGCAGCCAGTTATACGATGCCGATGTATCACAGTGGCGAATTTATTGGTTTTTTATTTTTTAATTCCTATGAGAGTGAGGTGTTTACTGAAAAAGTATTGAGTGATCTTGATGTTTATGGTCATCTTATTTCTTTGATGATCGTAAATGAGCTTGCTACGCTAAAAGTGATGAGCGCAGCAATCAAAACCACCAGCCATATTACACATGAACGTGATCCTGAAACAGGTAGTCACCTGGACCGAATGTCGCGTTATAGCCGCATTATTGCAACGACATTAGCAGATAAATATGATCTGGATGATGAATATATAGAACATATATTTATGTTTGCCCCGTTACATGATATTGGAAAAATTGCCATTCCGGACAGCATTTTATTAAAGCCGGCAGGGTTGGATGAAGACGAACGTAAAATCATGAACACCCATGCCCGTAAGGGCCGTGAAATGATTGACGATATTATTAAAAATTTCGGCCTCGATGAAATAAGCGATATTGATGTGTTGCGTAATATCTCTGAGTTTCATCATGAAGCAGTTAATGGGACAGGGTATCCCGAAGGTAAATCGTATGATGAAATTCCACTGGAAGCCAGGATTGTTGCTGTTGCAGATGTATTTGATGCGTTGACCACATCTCGACCTTACAAGCAGGCATGGGAAAATGATAAAGCCTTTGAAATGTTAAAAAAACTGGCTGGAGAAAAGCTGGACAAGGATTGTGTAGAGGCGCTTTTTTCGAATAGAAAAGAAGTGGAAGAGGTGCAACGATTATTTAAGGAAGATCAGTACGGTTAAACGTTACTCGTATGCCAATAAATCAATACGTTATGGCTCAACTGGGTAATAGATGTTGATTGATTTGAGTATTCAGACTTTTGCTACTGGTCCGATAAAAAGGTATCGATATCCGGTGCATTATTGAAGATGGTGGCTAAGCTTATGATAGAAACAAACCTGTATGAATATCTGGAACGTATTAGCAACTTAATACAGTCTGAAAAGCACTATGTATCTTCAACAACAAATTTAACGCCGGTTCAAATTCTTACGCTTAATTACCTGTCCCGTTGTAATCGTTTTAGCGATACAAGCAGTGCATTGGCTTTGTTTCTTGATGAATCAGTCAATAAACTGAATCAATCAATCGATTCGCTCGCAGAAAGTGATTTTTTGAAAAAGGTGATTGATCAGGACAATCCGGAAGACGTGCGGCTGGTGCTCACTGTGAAAGGCCAGCAAGCAGTGTCTGAAATTGTTATATTGCTACGCGACAGTACATTTTCTGTCTTTGATAAGGTTGGCACAGACGGGACAGAAGATTATCTTGCTGATCTGCTTATTCAGTTACAAGTGACGAACAAAAACAAATCATTTGGTCAGTGTCAAACCTGTGCGCATTTCATAAAGGAAAGTGATCATTCTTTTAAGTGTGGGTTAACTCAAGGCGTGCTGAATGGTGATGATATAGTTAAAATATGTCAGGAACACGCATAGTATTACCAGGCCACGTACTCCGTTTGTCAATTACCTCAATAATTTCCTCACCGCAAGCCTAAAAAATTACAGTATACTTACCTGCTGGTTGCTCCTGAAAAAGTTAATTACGGAGGGAGGTATTATGATTAAATTTTATGGCTATAAAAAATGCAGCACTTGCCGAAAGGCAGAAAAGGCATTGGAAAAATTAAATGCCGACTATCAATTTATTGATATTACTGAAATGCCACCAGGTGTATCAGCATTGAAAAAAATGCTTAAACAATCCGGGGTTGATATAAAGAAATTATTCAATACCAGTGGTGTGCAATATCGTGAACTCAAAATAAAGGACAAACTTCCAGGGCTCAAGGAAAATGACATTCTTAAAATGCTGGCAGCTAACGGGCGATTGATCAAGCGCCCTCTTGTCTCGGATGGATCCCGGGCAACGATTGGTTTTAAAGAGGATGAATTCAACGAAATGTGGAAGAGTTGATTTGTAGTTAAAATCGATAGTTAAAACCAGATAGTTAAAACCAATAGTTAAAATCGATAGTTAAAACTGATAGTTAAAAACTGCACCAAAAACAATACAAGGCCTCAGGCACAACCCACCCCATGCGTGTGTGTTTGCGCAGTTTTTAGAGACGAAATCTTATTGGCTGGCAACTTTTTGGGCGACTTTTTCCGTGTCATGCCACTTTTGATAACACTCCAGGCCACAGAAATGATGAATATAATCAGCACCTTCCATGCAGTTGGCAACAGACTCAGGAATTTCCTTCAGGCAAATATCGCAAGCTACCATTTTTTCGGGTTCTTTGGGTGTGGTTTTACCATTCATACCCTTTCCTCCGTCGAGATGAAGTACCTGTAAACAGTATAGAACAGCTTACCTCAGGATAGCAGCCAACTTTTTATATATGCGCTATAAGTAGCATTTATGTTTTCCAGGTCATACGTACTTTGCAGGCGGGTGCCGATTGTGTCAGGGCTGGCGTACGCCAAGTAATTGTCCCATATTCACCGTTGCATTCGCTGTGATTTCTTTGGTCCACTCAATCGTTTGTGGGCCAAATAAAAGAATGACGGTAGAGCCCATATTAAAACGACCAAATTCTTCACCACGTTTTAATGCGATGGGTTTGTTTTCACCAGCTGAACCTTTTGTTTCTACATTGTCGTAGTGCCACACTCTTATATCGGGAATGGTTGGGGGTGTGACTTCGCCATACCAAACGGTTTCGATACTACCGACAAAAATAGCACCGACCGCAATCATTGCCATTGGGCCAAATTTTGTTTCAAAAAGGGTCACCACACGTTCATTACGCGCAAACAGGCCCGGTATAACGCGGGTCGTAGCAGGACTTACGCTGAACAAACGACCTGGTACATGCGCCATGGTTTTAAGTGCGCCATCGATTGGCATGTGAATTCGATGGTAATCTCTGGGCGACAAATAAATTGTTGCAAACTGTCCGCCTTCAAATTGTTTTGCATCAATATGTGGGTGCCCCAGCAATTGTTGTGTGCTGTAAGAGCGGCCCTTAGCCTGGAAAATTTCTCCATCCTCTATTTTTCCGGCCTGACTGACTGTGCCATCTACCGGGCAGGCTATTTCGTATTCACCGCTGACAAAAGGTCTGGCATCAGGTTTAAGTCGACGTGTGAAGAAGGTGTTGAAATTTTTGTAGCTGGTTGTTTTTTCATTTAATGCCAGGCTCATGTCGACTTTATAAAGTTTAATGATCCAGTTGATAAAGAGTGTCCGCCAGAATTTACTTTGACTGCGTGTAACCCGCCGCATGATACCGGACAGGAAAAAGTGGGGCAGAACATATTGCCAATAGGCCTTGATGTAATCAAGTAATGAAGCGTTCCTGTTATTAGCCTTACTGCTGTTATTGTTCATTATCTACTCTTAACGTTTTGCAGCTTTTATTAATGACTATGTTGATGTTTGTGGTCGTTGTCACTTGCTGATTTTACTCCTTTTTCGGACTCATTGAACCGAGTACCTTTTTCACTTTGGCTTTAGCGATGATCGTTTTGCCATTTTCCAGTGTAAATGTCAGTGGCACCAGGTCGCCATGTTTTAAGGGTTTTGTTGGTTTTATTAGCATCAGATGATAGTCGCCAGGTTGTAAAATGAAACTTTTATTTGCATGTATAACGATTCTTTTTCGTTGTTCCATGGTGGTCATCCCATCTTTTGTGACTGATTTGTGTATCTCGATCTTTTTGAATAATGGGGAAGTGATCTGCGTGATTATGAATTTTTTGTTTTCATGATTTTCGATCGTCATATAGGCGCCGAGCACAGTAGCATTCGGTGGTGCTTCTTTTATCCAGGGGTCATGTATATGCAGGCCGATTTTTTCACTGGCATACGTTGTATTAACCAGTAGAAGGGCGGCAATCATAGCCAAAGAGCAATTTATGATGTACTTCATTAAGTATCCTTGTTTAATTTCAGAATTTCGGTAAACAGTGCGCTGATTTCTTCAGAATAATGTGGGGCCGGGAATCTGGCAAATAGTTTGGCTTGCGGGTTAAAGAGTAAAATGTCTGCGCTGTGTTCTACCAGATAATTATTACCTTGTTCTTTAAGGCGTCGATGCTTTATATCAATTTGTCTGGTCAGGGTATTTAACTGGTCAATTGTTCCGGTTGCGCCTGTAAAAGTCTTGTTGAAATAGGCAACAAAATTTTTAAGATGATCCGGTGTATCTCTTTCAGGGTCGACAGATATAAAGACAAACTGAATGGTGTTTGGTTCAGTCGATTTTGCCAATAACTTGCTCATGGTAGCCATTTCGGTCAAGGTTGTCGGGCACACATCCGGGCAGCTTGTATAGCCAAAAAACAGGAATGTCCATTTTCCTTTTAATTGTTCAAGGGTAAATGGATTGTTATCACCCGCAACAAGGCTAAAAGGCGTTAGAGACCGGGGTGGGTCCAGCAAGATGCGATCCAGTGGGTCCTGGATCTGAACATGATAGACTCGCCAGCTGAAAAATCCAATGACGGCAATAAGGATAAATGCGATAAGCGCACGGTTATTTTTAACAAAAGCAGCGTTAACGGTCATTCAGTGTACTAATTTTCCCGGCTTGAGATATAGAGCTGTTCGTGAAAATACCAATTTATCGTTATACTAGCCAACTTCGTAGTTGTATAACAGCTTAGCATGGTCAATTCTGGAGTTATTATGCCCAAATTTGTTGGTGAGGAAAACTATACCCATGGCGCGGATGAGTCTGTGGGAATACTTGTCGTTAATCTGGGTACACCTGATGCGCCGACGGCGGCGGCCGTACGTCGATATTTAGGGGAATTTCTCTGGGATCCCCGGGTGGTCGAAATACCGCGCCCCCTCTGGTGGCTGATTCTTAATGGTTTGGTCCTGACAACACGCCCGGCTAAATCTGCAGAGGCTTATAAACGTGTCTGGACAGAAGAGGGCTCTCCATTATTGGCTATTTCGAGAAAGCAGACGGATGCTTTGAGTGCCAGGTTGAAAGGCGAATTTCCCGGTCCGGTAAATGTTGAATTGGGGATGCGTTATGGTGAGCCTTCATTGGCATCCGCGCTGGAAAAACTGCGTGGGCTTAATGCACGGCGTATTCTGGTGTTACCGCTTTATCCTCAATATTCCGCTACGACAACGGCCTCGGTGTTTGATGAAGTCACACGTATTCTGCAAAAATGGCGATGGCTGCCGGAAATGCGTTTTGTTAACCAGTATCACGATGAACAGGCCTATATCAATTGTCTGGCGAACAGCATTAAAGAGGCCTGGGCGGAGCGTCAGCAACCAGAAAAATTATTGTTCTCCTTTCATGGTATGCCCAAACAGTTCTTGTTGGCGGGAGATCCTTATCATTGTCAGTGTCAGAAAACGGCTCGACTAGTGGCAGAGCAGTTGGAGCTAACTGATTCGCAGTGGTTAGTGTCTTTTCAATCGCTGTTTGGCAAGGCCGAGTGGCTTAAACCCTATACACAACCCACATTGGAAGAATGGGGGAAGTCCGGCGTAAAAAGCGTCGACGTGGTATGTCCGGGGTTTTCTGCAGACTGTCTGGAAACGCTGGAAGAAATTGCCATGTTGAATAAAGAATTCTTTGAAGGTGCAGGTGGAGATAGTCTTCATTATATTCCTGCACTCAATCACCGTGATGATCATATTGATATGTTGGTAAACCTTATTAAACGTCATAGTCAGGGCTGGCCAGAAACGGGATCTGTCTGGGACGATGCTGAAGCAAAAGCACAGCGCAATGGCAGTCTTCAACGTGCGACACAAATGGGCGCAGAAAAGTGATTATTTTCGATTATATTCTTCTCCCTCATGATTAACTGGACACAAATAGAAACCATTCTGCTCGACATGGATGGTACCTTGCTGGATTTAAATTTTGATAATTACTTCTGGCAGACGCACGTGCCAACCCGATATGCAGAAAAACATGGGCTCGACCTTGAGGCTGCGAAACAGATACTTTTTCCCAGGTTCCGTGAAATTGAAGGCACGATGAACTGGTATTGTGTGGATCACTGGACCCGTGAGTTGGGGATGGACATTGAATTATTAAAACAGGAAGTTGATCATCTGATTGCGGTCCACCCTCATGTGATTGATTTTTTAATTGCCGCCCAATCCGCAGACAAGCGCCTGGTATTGGTTACAAATGCCCATGGCAAAAGTTTACGATTAAAAATGAAACGGACCAAACTGGGTAAGCACTTTGATGAAATTATTTGTGCGCATGATTTTGGTATACCCAAAGAGAACGTGAAGTTTTGGGACAAGTTGCAGGCGCGTGAGCCTTTTGAAAAAGGGGCCACATTATTAGTGGATGACAGTCTGGCGGTACTACGTTCTGCAAAACAATACGGTATTGAACATCTTTTGGCGGTACATAAACCGGACTCCAGGCAATCATCAAGAAATGTTAAAGAATTTGCAGCAATTAACCATTTTTCCGATTTAATGCCCATTCATCATCCTACTGACACCTGATCAGGCCTGATCTATTTTTACTGCTGCGAATTCCCGGGTTGCAGCGAAAACGATTGCTGCAGAATGTTCCATCGTGAGTCTCAGTATTTAGTAACTATATGATATTTAGTGATTATATTTTGATTGAGTGATGCAGGTGGGCAGTTTGCCAAAACAGGGCTATTCTTGTGTATAAGTGAAAACTTATATAGATTTTATCGTTAATATCCGATAAAATTAGTCAACTATTGAGTAGGCGGATTTTGTCAACTGTAGAAACAATTCAAGACTGATGAGGTACATGAACAATGCAAGCAGAAGTAAATGGTAAAGTGATTCAGCTCAGCGAAGCAGGATGGCTGGAAAATCTCGATGAGTGGAGTGAAGATCTGGCGGTCGAAATCTGCAAAAATGAAAAAATTGCAGAGCTGACAGGTGAGCACTGGGACATCATTAATCTGGCGCGCAAATTATTTCATGAAAATGGTGTTGTCGCAGAGCCACGCGCATTTTCAAAAGTAATGAAAAAAGAATTTGGCAAGGATCGCAGCGATCAAAAATATATCTATTCCCTGTTTCCAACCGGCTTGATCAAATGCGCGAACAAAATCGCAGGCTTACCGCGTCCGAAAGGGTGTAGTTAAGACCTAATTTACCATGGGGAACAGGGGTGGAAGATCTTAAAAGCTATTTATGCCACGGAGGTCACGGAGAAAGTCTTTTTGTTTTAAGTGCGCTTTCCCAAAGGGAGGCGAACTTAAAAATAATCCTCTCTTTTTTCTCCGTGACCTCCGTGGCTAACACTGTTTTTAGTCTTTAAGTGTTTTTCCCCGTGTTCCCCGTGGTAAAAACAGGTTTTGTCATTTAAAGATTTTTATTTATAACGCTGGTCCCATTTTTTGTAGCGTTTTCTGCAATATTTCAGCAGGGCATTGTAATCTTCGAAAAACAGGTCAAAGCCTTCCTCCGCGCGTTGGTCGAGTTCACAATAATCATTCGAATAATCGCGACATACCTGTGGCCTGGTTTCATAAATCCCACATCGACCATCATCATGTAAATGTGTGCATTTGTTGTTGACCAGCAGAAACCAACCCTCATCATCTTTATAAAGCTGGGTGTTTTTATGCGCGAGCTGCCATAAAAGATGGTCAAAATCCTGTTTTGAACGCGGTGTATCTACTTGCTCGGTAAAATAATTGCAACAAATTGCGCCAGGGCAAAAGCTGCATTTTGTTTCCGGCGTCATTTCAATTTTTAGTTTTGTTTTGTTTTTTGCAGGAGCTTGTGCGATAAAGGTCGTTTTATAGGCCTGTTTGTTTGTCATGTTGCCTCGCGCGTAATGGATTGAACCGGGTTTTTATTGCTGCATTGTGACATATTATTAAAGTCTTGATATTATACATTTTGAACTTATAACAACGGTAGAAGTTACTTTTGAGGTGTTTTGAGATATGCCAATTTACGAATACGAATGTGATGAATGCGGACATCAGTTCGAAATCTTGCAAAAGATGAGTGATGACAAGCTATCTGTTTGTCCTGAGTGTAATAAACCCGCATTACGCAAGCTGATTTCAGCCGTCGCTTTTCGCTTGAAAGGCCAGGGCTGGTATGAAACAGATTTCAAGGAGGGTGGTAAAAAGAACCTTTCTTCATCGGACTCCAGCACAGCTGACAAGAAAGGTTCATCACAGGAGAGTGGCAAGGCGGATAAAGTGAAAGCGGAGCCTGCTGCCAGCAAGAAGAAAGAAGGGAAAGCCACGGCTAGCAAGCCGGCGCCAGCAACTAAAAAAAATAACAAATAAATATTATTATCAATAGGTTGCAATATATTTATAAATTAAAATCTGAAGCTGTGTTGGGCCGTGCCGGCATCTGTGATGACGGCTCGCTTCAGTGATTGGAATCGATCATTCTGACGCTCACCGTGTCATTTAATCAATAGTTGCAAGCAGGCGACGCAATCCGTAACATTCCCGCCTCTAGCCCGCATTTCTAGTTGGCTGAGAAAACAGCTTAGTCGTTAATTTTTATAGGAAAAAATCTTATGCGCACGCACTATTGCGGCATTGTCAGAGAGTCTGAAATCGATCAGGAAATCACAGTTTGTGGCTGGGTTCACCGGCGTCGTGATCATGGTGGTGTCATATTTATCGATTTACGTGATCGTGAAGGTCTCGTACAGATTGTTTTTGATCCGGATCTCCCCGAGATTTTTTCGATAGCTGAGCATGTGCGCAGTGAGTATGTTTTACAAGTGACTGGAAAAGTGCGCAACAGGCCTGAAGGAACGGTCAATCCGGACTTGCCAACAGGTCAGATTGAAGTCCTGGCCCAGAAATTAGTTGTACTCAATAAATCTGAAACGCCACCTTTTCAGATCGAAGATGATGATATTTCTGAAGAACACCGGTTACGTTATCGTTATATTGATTTACGACGTGAAGAGATGTTCAAGCGTATGAAATTGCGTTCTGAAATTATTCGTTATTTGCGTTCATATCTGGATAATCAGGGTTTTCTCGATATAGAAACACCCATGTTGACCAAGGCAACGCCAGAGGGGGCACGTGACTACCTGGTCCCCAGCCGAACTCATGCCGGCAGTTTTTTTGCGTTACCACAATCACCGCAAATTTTTAAACAATTGTTAATGGTTTCCGGTATGGATCGTTATTACCAGGTCGTGCGTTGTTTTCGTGATGAAGACTTACGCGCCGATCGCCAGCCTGAATTTACCCAGCTGGATATCGAGACATCATTTATGATGGAGGATGAAATCATCGCTCTTATGGAAGAGATGTTGCGTGACGTGTTTTCCAATGTGCTTCAAATTGAGTTACCTGACCCTTTCCCGCGTATGAGCCACGCAGAAGCAATGCGACGATATGGAAGTGATAAACCTGATTTACGAATTCCCCTTGAGCTTGTTGATGTAAATGACGTGATGGAAGGGGTGGAATTCAAGGTATTTGCAGGTCCGGCAAAGGATCCTGATGGCAGAGTGGCCGCGTTATGCGTACCACAGGGTTGCGAGTTAAGCAGGAAAGAGATTGATGATTACACCAAGTATGTCAGTATCTATGGCGCCAAGGGTCTGGCTTACATTAAAGTGAATGATCTTGCTGCAGGTCGTGATGGTTTGCAGTCGCCAATACTCAAGTTCCTGCCTGATGATACAGTCCAGACCATACTTGACCGTACCGGCGCGAAAAGTGGTGACTTGATTTTCTTTGGCGCGGATAAAACGAAAATTGTTAATGAGGCGCTTGGTGCCTTGCGTGTCAAATTAGGCCACGACAGAGGCCTTCTTAAAGAAGGCTGGGCGCCACTGTGGGTCGTTGATTTTCCCATGTTCGAGTATGATGAAAATGCCAAGCGCTGGACCTCGTTACATCATCCGTTTACTTCGCCTAATGAAGAAGATATAGAATATCTGGAAAGTGATCCAGGACGCTGCCAGTCCCGTGCCTACGATATTGTGTTAAATGGTACGGAACTGGGTGGTGGTTCAATGCGTATTTATCGGCCTGATGTCCAGAAGAAAGTGTTTCACGCGTTAGGTATTAGTGATGAAGAAGCGAATGAAAAATTCGGCTTTTTACTTGATGCCTTGAAATTTGGATGTCCTCCACATGGTGGCATCGCATTTGGTCTGGACCGCATGGTGATGTTAATGACCGGTGCGCAATCAATTCGTGAAGTAATGGCATTTCCAAAAACACAAACTGCCAGTTGTCTGCTGACCCAGGCGCCATCAACGGTGTCGGATGCGCAATTACGTGAGTTGAATATTAAAATACGTAAACAGCCGAAGGAAACTGAAAAATAACGGATTGTTTATGAGAGCCCTTAGCGTAAATTGTTTACGAAGTTTGTTGGGCTGCTGTTTATTCGTTTTTTTATTGTTTCCAGGGTTTTCTGTTGCGAATGATGTTATTCACCACGACATCACGGTTGTATTGTCGCCGGATACACATTCAATCAAGGTTGAAGATACACTTACTTTGCCGGAAACGTTGGTTAAGAAAGGTGTATTGCAACTATATTTGCATGCCGGTCTTTCTCCTGAGCTTAATGACAGTAGTATCAAGTTAAATCTACAGCCCGTTGATGGTTCAGGCCAGTCGCACGTCCCGTTAGAACAGCTTTCACTGTCGCTGCCAAAAAACAAAAGCAAGTTAACATTACGTTACAGTGGTGAAATACACCATCCTGTTGAGCAGTTAGGTGCAGAATATGCTCGAAGCTTTGGGGTGTCGCCTGGAATTATTTCACCAGATGGTGTATTTCTTTCGGGCGCCAGCTACTGGTATCCCCATTCTGGCGAAGCATTACATACGTTTAATGTCAGCGTTGAACTTCCGAAGACCTGGTCGTCGGTCAGTCAGGGGCAGCGCATAAATGACATGTCTCGCAATGACGTGCGTCTGGAGACCTGGTCGATTGACAAACCACAGGATGAAATTTATCTGATCGCCGCGCAATTCAGGGAATATAACCAGGCTTCAGCCGCAGTTGAGGCAATGGTATTTCTGCGTCAGGCAGACGATTCGTTAGCACAAAAATATCTGGAGACGACCGCGCAATACATTGAGATGTATCGCAAGTTGCTTGGCCCGTATCCTTATAAAAAATTTGCCCTGGTAGAGAATTTCTGGGAAACCGGATACGGCATGCCGTCGTTTACCTTGCTGGGGCCAAAAGTCATACGCTTCCCGTTTATTCTTCACTCATCTTATCCGCATGAGATATTGCATAACTGGTGGGGGAATGGTGTTTTTGTAGATTATGAAAAAGGCAATTGGGCGGAAGGATTGACCAGTTACCTGGCTGACCATTTGATCAAGGAGCAACGTGGGCGGGCAGTGAACTATCGCAGAAATGCCTTGCAAAAATATACTGATTTCGTAAACGGGAACCGTGATTTTCCGCTAACGGAATTTCGCTCCCGTCATAGTGCAACAACTGAAGCAGTGGGATATGGAAAAACACTCATGCTTTTTCATATGTTGCGTCTGCAAACAGGCGATGAGCAATTTATTCGAGCACTACAAACATTTTACCGGAAATATAAATTCAAATATGCCGCCTTTGAAGATGTTCAGCATGTATTCGAGCAGGTAACAGACACTGAGCTGGCGGACATGTTCAGTCAATGGGTGAGTAGAACCGGCGCACCTGAATTGCGCATCAGTAATGCCAAAGCCAGGCCGGAAAATGGCAGTTTTGTACTCACTGCGGACATTGAACAGATACAGGAAGGTAAACCGTATTCCTTGCGGTTACCGCTCTCAGTATCTATCGAAGGCAAAGACAGGGCATTCCAGGCGGTAGAGCTTGTTAAATCAAAACATCACAAGTTGCGCATTAAACTTGAAGGCCGACCGTTACAACTGGATATAGATCCCGAGTTTGACGTGTTTCGTCGTCTGCACCGTAATGAGATACCGCCCGCTTTTACTAAAGCATTCGGTGCTGAAAAAGTTTTGATAGTGTTGCCAGCAAAGGCAAACAGCAAGATTAAAAAGGCCTATGAAGATTTGGCCAATAACTGGAAAAAAGGCCAGCAAGGCAAAGTGGCAATCAAGTTTGATGACCAGCTGAAAAGTTTGCCTGATGATCGCGCGGTCTGGTTGTTGGGTTGGGAAAACCGTTATCGGGAAACAATACAAGAGGCCTTGAAGGACTATAAACTTGATTTCTCGGATGATGCTTTGACTATTGGAACTGCCGAATTAAGTCGTGAAAAACATTCACTGGTGTTAACAGCGCGAAATCCTGCGAACCCGGAACATGCTATAAGCTGGATAAGCAACGAAAACGAAAGAGCGATGCCGGGCCTGGGCCGTAAATTACCGCATTATGGTCGTTATAGTTATCTTGGCTTTGAAGGTGATGAACCGACAAATATTGTCAAAGGACAATGGCCGGTTGTGAAATCGCCGATGTCGATTCCTGTTGTACAAGCAGACGGGAAAATAACAGAGCCCATGGCAGTGCAGCGTGCGCCACGGGTTGCGTTGGCACAGTTACCCGCCGTATTTTCTGAAAAAAGAATGCTCAAGGATATTGAAGTCCTGGCAAGCGATAAAATGGCCGGTCGCGGCCTGGGAACGTTGGCACTGGATGACGCGGCGAATTATATTGCCGGGGCATTTAAAAAAGCCGGTTTGCAGCCAGGGGGAGATGGTAATAGTTATTTTCAAATCTGGTCTGAAAATGCTGGATTACCAGCAGGTAAAACAAAGCTGAAAAATGTTATTGGTATTTTACCTGGAAAAAAGGCGCAATGGCGTGAGCAAAGTGTGGTCGTGGCGGCGCATTATGATCATTTGGGGCGTGGTTGGCCGGATGTACATCAAGGCGACGAAGGGAAAATCCATTATGGTGCGGATGATAATGCCAGTGGTGTTGCCGTCATGCTGGAACTCATCAGGAACGTCGCATCGAAAGGTTCGCCTGATCGGACGATAGTGTTTGTTGCTTTCACGGCTGAAGAAGCAGGTCGACGGGGATCAATTTATTTTGTGAATAATGCCAGTCGGTATCCAATAAATAAAATGATGGGGATGTTAAATCTGGATACAGTCGGCCGTCTGAACAAAAATAAATTGACTGTCTTTGGAACGGGGTCGGCACGGGAATGGATACATATTTTTCGTGGTGCCGGATTTGTCACCGGCGTTGATATCCAAAGTGTACAAAATGAATTTGGTTCCAGTGACCAGAGGAGTTTTCTGGATGTCGGCGTGCCGGCGGTTCAGTTCTTCAGTGGTGCGAACAGTGATTTTCATCGGCCTTCTGATACACCGGATAAAATTGATTCTGCGGGCCTGGTTAAAGTCGCGACTGTATTAAAAGAAGCGGTGGAGTATCTTGCTGCACGGGCAGAGCCACTGCATTCCACTTTGACAATGAGCGGTATGGATCAGAAAAAAGCGGCAGGCACTCAAAAAACAACGCAAGGCCGGCGTGTTAGCCTGGGAACGGTACCTGATTTTGCATTTAGTGAAAACGGTGTTCGTATTACTGATGTTACCAAAGGGTCGCCTGCCGAGAAATCAGGGCTCCGGGCAGGTGACGTCATCATTCGTTTAAATACTACTGACGTTGCAGACCTGAAAGATTTTTCTGCTGTACTACGATCATTAAGCCCTGGCGACCCGTTAACAATTGTTTATCGTCGAGATGGTAAAAAAGTCTCTGTCACCACACATGTTATTGCGCGATAACTGCATTAGTCGCGGTTTGTTATGTTAGAGAATGTGGTGTTGGTTCATGGTTTGTGGATGGTCGGGGTGGATATGACCCTGTTACGCCGCCGTATTAGACAGGCTGGGTTCAAGGTATACCAGTTCTCCTGCTCAACAATACGTAATACCCCCGCTGAAAATGCACAATCTCTGCAACAATATCTACAACAGCAGGTTGCAGGGGATGTTGTGCATTTTGTTGCACATAGTCTGGGCGGGCTTGTCCTGAGGCATTTATTCCGCCAGTTTCCTGAACAGCGTCCAGGCTGTGTTGTGACGTTGGGAACACCTCACTCAGGCAGCCAGGTAGCCAGGCAACTGGTTCGTTATGCCTGGGGTCGTTCAATCCTGGGAAAAAGCGTTGAACAAGGTTTAATTGGCGAAGTGCCTGAATGGCATACAAAAAATCCATTGGGGGTGATTGCCGGTAATCATGCATTTGGCGCTGGCAGGCTTATCTGCCGGTTTGAGGGCGAGAATGATGGCACCATCGCTGTCGCAGAAACCCGCTTAGCCGGGATGGCTGATCATATCGTTTTGCCGGCAAGTCATACCGGCCTGATCTATAACAAGGCCGTTGCCAGCCAGGCATGCTTATTTATTAAGCAGGGATATTTCACGCATACTAAATAGGGATATAAGCCTATTGGTTAATCTATCATCACCATCAGGTGACTTTCAGGGTTTCCTGCTCAAGTTGTTAAAGATAAGGAATTTTCTGTCGAATTAACTACTTATAAGATTATTGATCCCCTGAATGTGATGGTGATGGTGAGAGTGTAGTGAAGAAAGCAGTGTGGAATGCTGATTGGTTTCTGGGTCTGATTGTGACGCTGGTTATTTTATTTACCGCGGGTAGCAATGTGATGCAGAGCCTGGAAAATAAGGCTTACGATATTGGCGTAAGTTTGATGCCTGCTCGTGCTGCAAATGAGCAAGTCACTATCATTGGTATTGATGCCAACTCAATCGCTAAATTTGGAAACTGGCCATGGCCCAGAAGCATCGTGGCCGATTTGATTCAGGATGTGAGCGCTGAGAAACCACGGGCAATTGGTGTCGCAATTGATTTGAGTGGGCCGCAAAATACCAATGGCCTGGAATATATAAAGCGCTTCAAGAAAATTTACGCTCAAGTAGACGAAGAAAATCTGGATGCTGAATTTGCAACAGAATATGAAGCTTTGTTACAGGAAGCGGAATATGGCCTTAACACCGATCGGTTACTCGCTAGCGCATTAAGAAAATCTCAAAATGTCGTGCTTGCTATACCTTACCGTATGAGCGGTGTACCGCTGAATATCTCCGTGCTACCAAGTTACATTTCGAGAAATACCTTGCCTGACCTTTCTTCGCCGGGGCGTAGCAGTACAAGCTACTTGCCAAGCGTGATGCATCAGCAGTCTGTGCCGGTTGCCACAATTATTAATCCGCCTCTACAGCGATTTGGCAAAGTTGTGAAGTCAGTCGGGCATACTAAAACGGATTTTGATGGAAATCAGGTTGTGCGTTCTGAAAGTCTGGTGCTGGATTTTAACAAAAATATATTTGCATCATTTTCATTAATGCTGGCAGCGGTCAGCGAAGGCATGACAATTGATGATATAAAAATAATGCGAACCGGAGGAATCAAGCTTGGTAAAAAGGTAATTGCAACAGATGAGCAATTCAACCTGCTGCCTACTTTTTATAAGGGCAAGGACGACCAGGCACCATTTGAAATTGTTTCGTTTTATGATGTTTATAAAGGGAAAGTGCCTGCAGAAAAATTCAAAGATAAGATTGTGTTGATTGGCCTGACAGAGGGAGAGAGTGTTGAGCCGGTATTGTTACCAACCGGGGATGTTGTGTCACCAATCAACTTTGTTGCTAATACGGTCTCGAACATACTCAATGGTGATTATAACCGACAGCCTGAATGGGCTGCATGGGTTGAGCTTCTGGGTATTTTTCTGGTGGCCTCTTTCCTGATGTCAATATTGTCACGTGTGCGTCTGGTAACAGGTCTGGCAATAAGCGCCTTGCTGGTTATCGTGTTATTCAATGCAGAACTTATGTTGTTAATAACCCAGGGTATCTGGGTCAAGCTGATGGTACCGACGGTACAGTTATTGATCGGGTCGATGCTGATTGCAACCAAACGAATGTTTCAAGACAGTGCGGCAGACTGGAGATCAGAAACAGCTGATTCAAATAAAATGCTGGGCTTGACCTTGCAAAACCAGGGTCAGCTGGACATGGCATTTGAAAAATTCAGGAATTTGCCTATAAACGATACGGCACTGGATCTGTTTTATACTTTGGGTCTTGATTACGAACGTAAACGTCAGTTTGCCAAGGCCGGTTCAGTATTTCGTTATATTGCAGATTACAATGTTGATTTTCGTGATACCAAAAAACGTATTTTGAGTAATCGTGAAATGGAAGGCCGCATGGTGCCAGGGGCAGGGGCTGTCGGTAAGGCGGCACAAGCCGGAACCATCGTGTTAGATAATGCTGCTATCCAGCGGCCTATGATTGGTCGCTATGAAATTGTCAAGGAAATCGGACGCGGTGCCATGGGCATGGTGTATCTGGGGGAAGATCCTAAAATTAACCGAACCGTTGCCGTGAAGACGCTGGCATTTTCCCAGGAATTTGAAGACGATCAATTGGAAGAGGTTAAAAACCGCTTTTTTAGAGAAGCAAAAACGGCAGGACGTTTGAATCATCCAAATATCGTGACTATTTATGATGTGGGTGAAGATCATGACCTTGCGTATATAGCAATGGATTTTCTGCAGGGACAAGATTTATCTGTATATACAAAACCCGATAAGCTGCTGCCCCTGGATGATATTTTTTTTATAGTGTCAAAAATTGCTGAAGCGCTGGACTATGGGCAGAATCATGGTGTAGTGCACAGGGATATTAAACCGGCAAATGTAATGTATGAGCCCAGGAAGAAGGTGGTCAAGGTGACGGATTTTGGTGTTGCCTGTCTGACAGATGTCAGTAAAACAAAAACGGGCACTATACTGGGAACACCTTCATATATGTCTCCTGAGCAGTTGGCAGGTAAAAAAGTGGATGGTCGTTCAGATCTTTTTTCTCTCGGCGTCATGTTTTTCCAGTTAGTTACTGGTGAGCTACCTTTTATCGGTGATTCGATGGCAAATTTGATGTACAAAATTTCAACTGAAAAGCATCCGGACGTGAGAATGTTTCGGCCCGAACTTTCGTCATGCGTGACTAAAATAATTGACCTGGCCTTACAAAAGGATGTTGATAAACGTTTTCAGTCAGGTGAGAAAATGGCGCTGGCATTCAGGCGCTGCCAGGAACACATTAATAATCCGCAAAAACCAAAGAGATGAATATAAATAAAAGGATAGAAATAGCCGGATTAACAGATGTTGGTCGTGCACGCGACCACAACGAGGATTTTATTACCTGGGAGAAAGACCTCGGCTTGCTCCTGTTGGCAGATGGTATGGGTGGTCATAACGCAGGTGAAGTTGCCAGCAAGATGGCAGTGGAAAGTATTGTACAGGAAATAAAAGACTCTTCAGGTTCATTGGGGGATGGTGAAGAGAGCATGGATGAAGATACCGTTTGTTTGAGTATGAGTGCGATCAGTAATGCAAATCAATCTATTTTCTCGGAAGCCGCGACAAAACCACAGTATGCAGGCATGGGTACAACACTTGTTATGGCATTGTTTCATGAAGATACACTAACGATTGCGCATGTTGGCGATTCACGTTTATACCGGTTGAGGAAAGGGGTGTTAGAACAGCTCACAGTGGACCATTCCTTGTATCAGGAAATGATACAGGGGGGATATATGTCCGAAGCAGAAGCGGAGAAAAAACTTAATAAAAATATGATTACCCGCGCACTGGGAATTAATATTGATGTGGATATTGATGTGCAACAACAAACTGTTGAGACAGATGATATCATTTTACTTTGTTCTGATGGCTTGACAGATCTGGTGTCTGATCTGGAAATACAACTAACGCTAGCTAAATCAAAATCAGATATGAAAACGGCCGCAGAACAATTAGTGGCGAAGGCAAACGACAAGGGCGGAATTGATAACATTTCGATTATCATTGCCCGTGTTAATCCTGAATTTGAGAAAAGCACATTTTGCAGTTAAGCGGTTTTTCGCGTATCAGATTTATCATCTGGTTGAAATTAGTCTAGAATTTGATGAATAAAGTCAGAAGTTTATATGGATCAGCTAATGAGTGAGTGTAATAATAGCGGTCAATTCTGGCTGTAAACGGGTAAGCTTGGAAATCGAACTTTCGGAAAGAAAAGATGGCAAAACTGGTTCTTAGTAGTGATGGTGTGATAACGAAAGAATTTCTGCTGGAGCAGGAAGTGTTTAATATTGGCCGAAAATCACAGAATGACATACAAATCGATGATATTTCTGTGAGCGGCACGCATGCGCGTGTTCTGGTTGAGCAAAATTTCTATATGGAAAACCTCAAAGACGTTTATATAGAAGATGCTAATAGCACTAATGGTACTTATGTTAATGGTAAGAAGATCAAGAAACACATGCTTCGGCACGGGGACATGATTCAAATTGGACGACATGAGTTCAAGTTTCTTGATGATGATGCGCCGGATTTTGACAAGACAGTGGTAATAGCGCCCACTACCGAGAATGTTGCCAAAGAACCGGTACCTGAACCAGTACCGGGAGCAGCGCCATCCGCCGCAGATCAATCCGAACAGCCGCCTAAACAAGCCGTAAAACTTGCCTATGTGAAAGTACTGAGTGGCCCTAAAGCCGGTAAAGAGCTGGACCTGGTTAAATCTTATACATCTATGGGGAATGCGGGCACGATGATCGTGATTGCAAAGCGACAACAAGGCTATTTTGTGTCGCATGTTTCCGGGAAATCCGAAAAGCATGGCAGTTTTCCAACCGTTAACGAAAATCCGATTGGTGCGCAAAGTGTACCGTTGCAAGATCACGATATCATCGATATTGATGGTTTGAAGCTGGAATTTGCGATCCGATAGCTATTTCAACTATTAAGACTCTAATCGCCTGACAGGCGTCTGGCCGCCAAAAAATCCAGACTCTTTAGTTTGTGTCCGTGATAATTCGATAGTTTTTTGTAAATTCGCTAGAATATGTCAGCATTGTAAGTCATTACGTCATATTTAAGAGGAAACTAATGGCCGGTCATAGTAAATGGGCAAATATTCAGCACCGTAAAGGTGCGCAGGATAAAAAGCGCGGTAAATTGTTTACCAAGCTGATCAAGGAAATAACCGTTGCAGCCAGGCTAGGCGGTGCTGATCCAGCCGGAAACCCCCGCTTGCGTACCGCCGTAGACAAAGGGCTTGCGGGCAACATGACCAAAGACACCATTGAAAAGGCTGTTAAACGGGGTGCGGGTGCCCTGGAAGGTGAAGATTATGAAGAGATTCGTTATGAAGGTTATGGTGTGAATGGTGTCGCGGTGATGGTGGATTGCCTGACAGATAATCGCAACCGTACGGTAGCGGAAGTCAGGCACGCTTTTTCCAAGATGGGCGGGAATTTGGGCACCGATGGTTCGGTATCTTATTTGTTTAATAAAATTGGCATGCTGTCATATCATACCGGGTGTGATGAAGATAAAATTATGGAAGCCGCCCTTGAAGCGGGCGCAGAAGATGTACTTGGTCATGAAGACGGTTCTGTGGATGTGACCACAACGCCGGAAAACTATATGGATGTAAAAGAGGCGATGATTGCGGCCGGATTTGAGCCGGACACTTCAGATGTGACCATGGAAGCATCGACGTCAACGAATCTGGATCTGGATGGCGCAGAAAAAATTATGAAACTGGTCGATACCCTTGAAGATCTTGATGACGTGCAAAATGTTTATACAAATGCAGAAATTCCGGAAGAAGTATTGGCGCAACTCGGTTGATAGTGCAATTATTTGAACTTATTACTCTGAAGTAAAATTATTATGAACCCAAATTTTCTTGATTTCGAACAATCCATCGCAGAGCTTGAAGCAAAAATTGAAGAGCTGCGTTATGTGGGCAGTGATGCTGAGGTAAATATCACTGAAGAAATATCGCGTCTTGAGGGGAAAAGTAAGCAGTTAACAGAATCTATTTTTTCTTCTCTTACGCCGCCACAAATTTCCCAGCTTGCCCGGCATCCCAAACGACCCTATACCCTGGATTATATTAAGCACGTATTTACAGATTTTGAAGAATTACACGGTGACCGTATGTACGCCGATGATGAGGCTATTGTTGGCGGGCTCGCCCGACTGGAAGGTCGGCCAGTCATGATCATTGGCCATCAAAAAGGCCGTGATACTAAAGAAAAGGTGCGACGAAATTTTGGAATGCCACGACCCGAGGGTTATCGCAAAGCACTTCGATTAATGCAAATGGCAGAACGTTTCAAATTGCCTGTCATAACCTTTATTGATACACCGGGCGCGTACCCGGGTTTGGGTGCTGAGGAGCGAGGCCAAAGCGAGGCTATTGCACGTAACCTGTTTGTTATGTCTGAATTAAGAACGCCTATTTTGTGTATTATCATCGGCGAAGGTGGGTCGGGCGGTGCGCTTGCGATCGGTGTTGGTGATAAGGTGTTGATGCTGGAATTTGGAACATATTCAGTTATTTCGCCAGAAGGTTGCGCTTCTATCTTATGGAAGAGTGCGGATAAAGCTGCAGATGCAGCGAATGCCATGGGTATTACTTCATCCCGGCTAAAGGAGCTGGGTATGATTGATCAGGTTATAAAGGAACCGCTTGGCAGTGCGCACCGTGATATTGACGCAATAGCACTAAGTTTGAAGAATGCAATCCTTGAAAATTTTGAATTTTTTGATAATACGACAATAGATAAATTGCTCGAGCGTCGTTACGAGCGTCTGATGAAATACGGTGAGTTTGAAGTCAAAGAATAGGTTCACCGCAAAGGCGCGAAGGACGCAAAGAAATATTTTTTATTACAACAGTTAAATAATGTAAATTTACAAGCCAGGTTCCTGTCCTTTTTTATTATTATTAATCTTTGCGTCCTTCGCGCCTTTGCGGTGAAAGGTTTCCAAGAGCAAGTTATGCCCAAACCAGTCACGTTTACGCCTGATTCATTATTCGAATTTGTTATTGCCTACCCTGAATTCAAACGCATCTGGATTGCATTTAGTGGCGGTATGGATTCCCATGTTTTGCTGCGCGCATTTGCAGAGTTGAAAGATCGTTTGAGCGATGTTGAGTTGCAGGCCGTTCATATTGATCATGGACTGAATGAGAAATCTAAAAGCTGGTCACAACAATGTCAGCAGGTATGTGAAAGCTATGGCATCCCCGTCAAAATTGTTTGCGTTGATGCAAGACACAAAAAGGGAGAAAGTCCGGAAGCTGCTGCCAGACATGCTCGTTACGATGCATTTAAGGAATTACTGGAAGAGGGGGATTGCGTCGTGACCGCGCATCACCAGGATGATCAGGCTGAAACTTTGTTGCTACAGCTTGCAAGAGGATGTGGTCCGGCGGGATTGGCGAGCATGCCGATGCTTGGCCGTTTTCATTCTGCCTGGTTGGCGCGACCATTGCTAAATTTTACACGGGAGCAGTTAAGTGTTTATGCGCAAGCTGCAAACCTGCAATGGATCGAAGACCCGAGTAATTTTGATATTGATTTTGATCGCAATTTTGTCCGGCATACTGTCATGCCTGCATTCAAACAGCGCTGGCCTCAGATTGTGAAAACTATTTCCCGTTCAGCTCTTCATAATGCAGAAGTGAGTCAGTTGCTGGAGCAGTTAGCTGAAATTGATTTGCAACAATTACAGGGAGAATATCCCAATACTTTGCT
>JAUWSG010000028.1 GCA_030610155.1 Gammaproteobacteria bacterium | reverse complement strand
GTGTGGTGAATAATGGCGTCTATCAAAATTATCTGGAACATACCCGTCACGAGTTTTTATTAAAGTCAGGCATTAATTTCGCAGAACTTGCAAAGAAAAACATTAACCTGGTTGTTGTCAGAGCAGAGCTGGATTACAGGCTGTCCTTGAAAAGTGGTGACGAGTTCTGGGTCGGTCTGAATATTAGCCAGCCATCGAAAGTCAGGTTTGAATTTCATCAGGATATTTATCGCCATGACGATAATAAACTCATTCTAAATGCGAAAATAATGGGCACTTCTCTCAATGAAAGAGGCAGGCCATTTGTGCCAGAGGTGTTGTCGAAATTATTTATTTAATACAGACGATTGACATGACAATTAACGGGTATATCATGTGGTTTTCCGGGTGTAATGCAGAAAATAGCGATGCAAAATAGACGATCAAAATGGCTTGTGGTATTAGCGGTCTCAATTCTGGTGACGGTATTGCGCTTGATAGATTTTGCCGATGAGGCAGTCAATGAAGGGTTTCATATGACACGTGCCGGGTTTGATCTGATCGGAACCAACGCACTGGCGTTACAGCTCATTATTTTGTTTATTAGTCTCTTGTTTGTCTGGGTCGCTACATCGAAGTTGTATGCGACGAGTCGGGTAGTGCTCCCTGCACCTACAGTCCCCACAAGTTTAATCTCTCTACAAACAGTGACCGCAATCAGATAATTTCTTGAGATGTTGCTTACGTAAGATAAGCAGGTATATAACAGTCTTATGTAGGTTGGAGTGAGCGCAGCGAAGTCCAACAGCGGAGCCTTTATTAACCCTGATCTGTTAGACTTCGCTGCGCTCACTCCAACCTACGAAGAAGTGGAGATATGCTATTCAGCAGGTGGTTTCTTGGCTGTTTCCAGGTTTTGTTTTAAGTTACTGGCTTCGGTGATTGAGCCCTTGATTGACTCAATAATGCTGCCTGATTCCTGTTTTTCATCTTTCTTCTTCGCAGTCTGACTGACTGGCGGCAGGATATTTTCATCAGAGCGGAATTGTTTTACTTCTGCATCGGGCACATTTTCAGGCCGTGTATTACTAAACTGCCAGTTTCCATCTTTATCTTTCCATTTATATACTGTGGTCGTTTTGACCTCCGTATTTTTAATGGAAGAAATTTCTCTGGATATCTGCGTTTTAGTGGATTCAAACGTTTGTGATATTGAGTCCCAGCGATCGTACGCTACCCATGCGGATAAAATGAGAGTCAGAAATATGAGTTTATTGAAAAGGGACTTCATTGTGTTTGCTCAGGAAGGCCCGGTTGGAGGATGATTAAAATGTATCGCCGTTCCAGCCCCACATATTACGTTCGGCATTGGCGAATTCAATATATATTCTGTCTTTATCAATATTGAGTTCCTGGTTGACAAGGTCGCAAAGCGCTTGCGAATAAGTGGTCGTTTTATCGCCGGGCAACCCAATACTTTTTAGTTCCATGTAGGCCAGTGGGTCATTTTTTCCGTCGAACAGCATTGACGGATTATGCTCGAAAGCGATAACGACGTATTTTTCAGGTTTGGAAAGTATTTCGGATACCAGCTGTGAAGCTTTAGTTAACAACGTGTTTTCCTGGTTGTTATCAAGCGATACATTAGTCTGGATCTTCAAATAGGGCATGAGCTTAGTGCTTAACGTGATGCGCGTTACGCCGCATTCGAGTCACGAGCCGTATCCGTAGCATTGACAACATTAAGCTTGTTCATTTCCGCAAAATCCATCAAATGGTTGAATAATTCCGGGTGTATTTCTTTCATGGACATGTTGATTGCAACACACTTGATACCATTGACTGACAAGGGCTTGAGCATGGAGGAGTAGTGAATGCGATGGTCCTTTCCAAACGTGGACAGGGCGCCGCTCATTCTTTCAGCCCAGTCACTGGGACGGAATTTTCGGCCTTCTTTCGTTTGGCCTTCTATGATGATCGTTGAATCCGTATTTTGTGTTAAATCCATGTTTTATCTCCGTTCAATTTGTTGGAATTCAATTCTGGATCCGTCCAGAACGTCTACCGTTTCCTAACTGTATAAGGCTAATCTTTAGCCAGTCTTAATTGTACATAATATTCTTTCTATGTTTATTTTGACGCTGACACCCGTCGAGTATTACACTTGCATTCTGTTTTTAACAAACGAAACTTATTGTAAATTTATCGTGTAAGTATATATTTTTTATAGGTATTAGTTATATTCATTAGATTGTAGAGAGTTTTTAGCGAAATCTGACAAATCAGCTCGGTGTAAGTACTTGTTTGTCGATAAATCAATTCTTCGTTTTATTCTCATGCCATCCGGTTTAATTATATTCCAGACGATTATAATTCGTGTGTTTGTTCTAAGGTAGTAATTGCCTGAAATACCACTTTGAAACTATTGTTTTTTAATATAAAACTGCCAAGTGGAAATTATAGCGTAATTCGATATGAAATCATGCCATTTTTTCTATATCGCTTGACCTATAGAGTAATTCTACAGTATATGAGAAGGTTGTTTTGTTTATTAAAGTTGGAAAAATGAAAACCATAACCGCCCGTTTTTTCGGGTTTTACCAGGAGATTTGAGGTCCGTGGAGTTAACAGGCGCTGAAATTGTAATCCGTTGTCTAAAAGACGAGGGTGTTGAATTTTTATTTGGATACCCTGGTGGGGCAGTATTGCATATTTATGACGCAATATATCAGCAGGATGACGTAAAGCATATTCTGGTACGCCATGAACAAGGCGCGACCCATGCTGCCGACGGTTATGCCCGTTCGACGGGTAACCCCGGTGTTGTGCTGGTGACATCCGGGCCTGGTGCGACGAACGCGGTAACCGGTATTGCGACAGCTTATCTGGACTCGATTCCGATGGTGGTCCTGACCGGGCAAGTGCCCACCAGCCTGATTGGCAACGATGCCTTCCAGGAAGTAGATTCTGTCGGCATTACCCGACCGTGCGTGAAACACAATTTTCTCGTCAAGGATGTAAAAGATCTGGCGCTGACAATTAAAAAAGCCTTTTATGTCGCGACAACAGGGCGGCCAGGGCCGGTTGTGGTCGATATTCCAAAAGACGTGACGGCACATAAAACTGAATATGAATACCCTGACAAGATCGAGATGCGTTCCTATGATCCCACGGTAAAAAGTCATACCGGCGAGATAAAACGCGCAGTAGAAATGATCCTGTCTGCCCAAAAGCCCATGATATATACCGGTGGCGGTGTTGTGTTGGGCAATGGTTCAGAGATACTGACTGAATTGACACGCTATCTGGGATATCCGATTACCAACACGTTGATGGGGCTGGGCGCTTATCCGGCTTCTGATAAACAGTTTCTCGGCATGCTGGGTATGCACGGTACCTATGAAGCGAACATGGGCATGCATCATTGTGATGTATTAATTGCAATTGGCGCACGCTTTGATGATCGCGTTACCGGCAATATCGATAAATTTTGCCCGGATGCAAAAATAATTCATATCGACATTGATCCTTCCTCCATATCCAAGAATGTAAAAGTGGACGTTCCGATTGTGGGTGAAGTTGACCCTGTGTTGCGGGATATTCTGGGCTTGTTAAAAGAAGGTAAAAGCAAGCCGGACAAGACGGCCATTGAACAATGGTGGAAGCAGATCGAAGAGTGGCGTTCCACAAATTGCCTTAAATTTGAAACGAACGATGAGATTATCAAGCCGCAGCAAGTTCTGACTGAGCTTTATAAAATCACCAACGGTGAAGCATACGTGACCTCCGATGTTGGCCAACATCAGATGTGGTCCGCGCAATATTATGGGTTTGAGAAACCCCGGCAATGGGTCAACTCAGGTGGTCTGGGCACGATGGGCTTTGGATTACCTGCTGCTATGGGGGTGCAATTGGCCCATCCTGACAAGACGGTGTGTTGTGTTACCGGCGAAGCAAGTATTCAGATGTGTATACAGGAACTGGCGACTTGCAAGCAATATAATTTACCGTTGAAAATTATTCTGCTAAATAATCGTTATATGGGCATGGTGCGTCAATGGCAGGAATTTTTTTATGAACGCCGTTACTCCCAATCCTACATGGAAACATTGCCTGATTTTGCCAGACTGGCGGAAAGTTATGGTCATGTTGGTATGAATATAGAAAAACCGGCTGATGTGGAAGGCGCTTTGAAAGAAGCGATGGGGATGAAAGATCAGTTGGTGTTTATGAACTTTCTAACGGACCAGAAAGAAAATGTTTATCCAATGATTCCTGCAGGTGCGGGTTTGAATGAAATGATTTTAATATAGGCTGGTTTGGTACATGCGACATATTATTTCAATTTTAATGGAAAATGAATCGGGCGCATTGTCCCGGGTGGCAGGATTGTTTTCAGCGCGAGGCTATAATATTGAGTCTCTCGCGGTTGCACCGACGGAAGACCCGACAATTTCCCGCATGACCCTGGTAACAAACGGGTCAGAAGAGGTTGTTGAGCAGATTACCAAGCAGCTTAACAAGCTCATTGATGTTATAAAACTGAGTGATTTGACTGAAGGCGAGCATATCGAACGTGAAATGATGCTAATCAAGGTCAAGGCAGTTGGTGAAATGCGCGAGGAAATCAAGCGGCTGGCAGATATATTCCATGGCCGGATTATCGATGTGACGGAAACGACCTATACGATTGAATGGACCGGATCAGGTAACAAATCAGATGCCTTGATTGAAGCGCTGGGCGGCACCACAATCCTGGAAACAGTGCGCACCGGCGTCTCGGGTATTTCCAGGGGCGAAAAGTGCCTGCGTATGTAATAAAATGCCGGGTTTTTATATAAACCGCGCTATCCAGATTGAAATTCTTTCCGATCAACAGTGAAATACCTGTTAAATCTGTTAAAATACCTGCCTTTTCGATCTGAGACTCCTGAGATTTGGGGCGAACGGAATTGACTGGAGCTAACGGGGACGTCTGGCCAATATTTGAATGTTAACGACATAAACAAGGTAAACAACGATGAAACTTTATTACGATAAGGACGCTGACCTGTCCATCATACAGAACAAAAAAGTTGCCATAGTGGGCTATGGTTCACAGGGACATGCACATGCGAATAATCTGAAAGAATCAGGTGTGGATGTCACCGTGGCATTACGTGCCGGTTCGGCTTCTGCTGCAAAGGCAGAAGGTTCAGGTTTACAGGTCAAGGAAATTGCAGATGCCGTTAGCGCAGCCGATGTCGTTATGATTTTGGCGCCCGACGAATATCAGGCAAAAATTTATCGGGAAGAAATCGAGCCCAATATCAAGCAAGGTGCTACGCTGGCATTTGCGCATGGTTTTAATATTCATTATGGTCAGATTGATCCTCGATCCGACCTTGATGTCATCATGGTTGCACCTAAAGGACCGGGACATCTTGTACGTTCCACCTACACACAGGGCGGTGGTGTCCCCAGTTTGATCGCGGTCTACCAGGATGCATCAGGCAAAGCCAAACAAACTGCACTTTCTTATGCCTCAGCTAACGGTGGCGGGCGTGCCGGCATCATCGAAACGACATTTCGCGAAGAAACAGAAACCGATCTTTTTGGTGAGCAGGCTGTATTATGTGGCGGTGCGACTGCATTGGTTCAGGCGGGTTTTGAAACGCTGGTTGAAGCGGGTTATGCCCCTGAGATGGCCTATTTTGAATGTCTGCATGAACTTAAACTCATTGTCGACCTGATGTATGAAGGTGGTATTGCAGATATGCGATATTCAATTTCAAACACCGCAGAGTATGGCGATATGACACGTGGCCCTCGCATTGTGAATGAAGAAACAAAAGAGGAAATGCGTTATATCCTGGATGAGATTCAGTCTGGTGAGTTCGCCAGAGAATTTATTCTGGAGAACCAGGCGGGCAAACCTGTTATGAATGCGCAGCGACGAATTACTCGTGAGCATCCAATTGAAGTAGTAGGCGCAAAGCTCAGAGAAATGATGCCCTGGATCGCAGCCAACAAAATTGTTGATAAATCCAAGAACTAGGTTTTGTTGATGTAGAAATTCGGAGGACTACTTGAATCCGTTTTTCACCGCAAAGGCGCAAAGTACGCAAAGTTTTAGAAATATTTTTAATCGAATTTCTTTGCGTCCTTTGCGCCTTTGCGGTTAATTCTTGTTAGAACTAACGTGCAAATCCTGACTTCCATATGCATAGCTACCGACATACCTTGATCGCCCGGGAAGGGTGGTTATTCATCTTCCTGGCATTATCTGCAACGGTATTGGCCGAACATTTTTTGGACATACTCGCAGCACTGCCATTTGCCATTGTGGCAATCGCTTTGTTTTTTTTATTTCGTGATCCGCCGCGAAAAATTCCGTCTGCCCCGCTGGGGCTGGTCAGTCCTGTTGATGGCACTATTGTTGAAATTACAAAGGTGCATGATAAATACCTGGGCCGGCAAGCTATATGTTTGCGGCTGAAAATGAACTGGTATGGCATTTATTCCACTCGTAGCCCTACGGAAGGGAAAGTAATTAAACATTGGTTTGGTGATGACGGGAAAGCGGCGCAATGGATCCAGACGGATGAAGGCGATGATGTTGTGGTTAGCCTGATCAAAGGCAGGGGGTCGCGTCATCCTGCTTGCATGGTGCCTACCGGGGAGCGCATTGGACAGGGAAGGCGTTGTGGTTTTGTCCGCTTCGGGGCGCTGGTTGAACTTCTTGTTCCCGTCAATACTCGAATAGATAAACAAGCAGGTGATAAAGTCCTGGCAGGGGCTGATATCATTGCTACATTAGTACATAAAGCACCATAATCTGCCAATTACGTCATCTGTCCAAGATGGGCGTATAATTTGCAAGGAAACAAGACTTTCACAGGAAAATGGTCAATGAGTAATCGAAAACTGGTTGATTTACCGACACCAAGTAAAAAAGCGAGTCAGGATTCAGACACATCGTCAGACAATGATCCTACGGTGAAACGCCGTCGTGGCATCTATCTGTTGCCAAATTTATTTACCACCGCCTGTCTGTTTGCCGGATTTTACGCCATCGTCGCTTCCATGACGGGTCGTTTTGAATCCGCTGCGATGGCGATATTCATTGCCATGGTGATGGATGGCCTGGATGGACGCGTGGCGCGTTTAACTAATACCCAGAGTGATTTTGGGGCCCAATATGATTCTTTGGCCGATATGGTTTCATTTGGTCTTGCGCCCGCCTTAGTGGTATTCCAGTGGTCACTTTCCGGATTGGGCAAGCTAGGCTGGTTAGCCGCATTCGTGTATACGGCCAGTGCCGCATTGCGCCTGGCGCGTTTCAATACCCAGGTGGGTATTGCCGACAAAAATTATTTCCAGGGACTTGCAAGTCCGGCTGCGGCGGCGGTCGTGGCCGGTATGATCTGGGTTGGAATGGATTATCAGTTAGACCCTGTTGTTTTGAAAATCCCCGTTTTAGTCATTACGGTAATGGTGGGTTTGTTAATGGTCAGTAATATTCGATATAAAAGTTTCAAGGACCTGGATCTGAAAGGAAAAGTACCTTTTGTCGCCGTTCTGGCGGTGATGCTGGTATTTGTTTTTATCTCGACTGATCCGCCACTGGTGTTGTTCAGTATTTTTATGCTTTATGCCTTCTCTGGCCCGGTGTTGACTCTCAAGGATGTACGTGCAAAACGTGCCAGCCGAAGAAGTCAGGCAACGGTTGATAAGGAAAAGGATAAAGAACAAGATTAGATAGCAGGATGTAAGGGGAAAGATAACAAAGAAAAATTGTGTCTGATTACAGGTTCTCTGTTATCTTTCTTCTTTATCCTGCTTCATCACACACAGACGAGATAATGCACGCTGAACAGCTCGTTTTT
Organism: Gammaproteobacteria bacterium; assembly: GCA_030610155.1. GTDB lineage: Bacteria > Pseudomonadota > Gammaproteobacteria > SG8-11 > SG8-11 > JAADIM01. The sequence goes on along the minus strand of JAUWSG010000028.1, from coordinate 13,572 downwards.
ATCAGTCCAGGTTTTCTTGTTAGAAAAACCCGCCTGAGACGCAAGTGTCTGGAATTCATCAATACTGTATTTATAGGAATTTTCTGTATGAATGCTCTCTCCCTCGGAAAACTCGAATAGATGTGAATTGATCGCAACGGTTTGTTTGCAGCGGCTTACCAGGTGAGATTCCATGCGACCATATGTCTTATTATAAGAGGCATGATGGTCAAACTCATCGAGTTTAAAGTTCGCATCAAGATCTTTGTTGAGGCGCTCCAGCAAATTATAATTAAACGCCGCAGTGACACCACTGCTGTCATTGTAAGCGGCAGTGAGAATGAATTCATCTTTCTTCAGGTCAACGCCGATCAGCAGGCCGCCCCCTGACCCAACCATGCTGGCGATATTTTTCAGTAAATCTATGGCCATTTCCGGTTCAAAATTGCCAATCGTTGAGCCGGGAAAAAAGGCAATCTTTTGCCGGTCAGGGTGCGAGTAGGGTAAAACGTTGCTGGTCGTGAAATCGACACAGGCAGCATGCACCTCCAGCCAGGGATAGTCTTCTGAAAGACGTTCTGCAGACGATTTCAAATGTGATCTGGATATCTCCAGCGGTATATAAACACTGGGCTTGATCGTATCCAGTAAAATACGTACTTTTTTACTACTGCCGCTGCCGGGTTCAATCAGAACACAAGCTTCGCTAATTTGTTCTGCAATTTCATCGGCATTTTCTTCAAGAATGGTGCTTTCCGTGCGTGTGAGGTAATACTCCGGCAATTCACAAATGGAATCAAAAATATGTGAGCCTTTTTCATCATAGAAAAATTTGGGTGAGATGGTTTTTTGTTTGTTACTGAGGCCATCGAGTATTTCCGAGCACAAATCTTCCGGCGCAGGATGGTAGTCATAGAATTGAACAGAATTGTTGGTTTTTGAATTCATTAATTTGCTAACCGTATGCCGCTGCATTGCCAGCGGTCGTCTGGATAAAAGAAATTTCTGTAACTGGCACGAATATGATCATCGGGTGTAAAACAGGACCCGCCGCGAAGTACCATTTGGCTGGACATGAACTTGCCATTGTATTCACCTAATGTGCCGCTTAGCGGCTGGTAGCCAGGGTAGGGAGCATAAGAGGATTGTGTCCACTCCCAGGCATCACCGAACATCTGGTTTAGACCGCCCATGGTTTGCATGAGTATGGTTTGCATGGGTATGGGTTGCAAATAATCGCTTGCCAGCAGGTTACCGGATACCGGTACATTGTTGGCTGCCAATTCCCATTCGGCTTCACCGGGCAGTCGTTTACCTTTCCAGCGGGCAAAAGCGTCCGCTTCATAAAAACTGACATGAGTCACGGGGGCGTTCTCGTTAATGGCCTGCATGCCCGCCAGAGTCATGTGCCACCATTTTCCTTCCGATTTTTCCCAATACAAGGGGGCCTGCCAGTTTTGCTGACGCAGTTGTTGCCAGGCATCGGATAACCAGAGGCGAACATCTTGATAACCGCCGGCCTCAATAAATTCAATAAACTCGCCGTTGCTGACCAGGCGCGAGGCCAGTTTAAAAGGGGCGATATACACGTTGTGTGGAGGGAGTTCATTGTCATAACAAAAACCTTCAGCCTGAAATCCACTTTGTATCAGTCCACCATCATACGTTAACCACTGCAGTTCGGGAAGTGTTGTCCCGGGTGGTGTTTTCAGGGCACGGTAGACCGGCCGTAATGGATTGCAGGCAAAGTTATGTTTGATGTCAGTGAGTATCAGTTCCTGGTGCTGTTGTTCGTGATTGATACCAATCGATGTTTTGAGCTGGATATCATGCCAGTGCGCATGGTCGGACACGGACAGGATCTGTCGCATATACTTGTCAACATGGGCGCGATATTGATAAACCTCTTCAACCGTCGGGCGCGCCAGCAAGCCTCTTGCAGGCCGGGGGTGAAAGCGGCCAGCCGTTTCATAATATGAATTAAACAGGTAGGCAAAGCCGGGATTAAAGACAGGGTAGTCTGACAGATAAGGCCGGAGAACAAATGTTTCGAAAAACCAGGAGACATGGGCCAGATGCCACTTGGGTGGACTGGTGTCTTCCATGGACTGAATGCCATAGTCTTCTATTTCAAGAGGCTGGCACAGAGCTTCTGTTTTATTTCTGACGCGCTGATAGCGGTCCAATAATGTAGCAGCGGGATATTCCGTATTGTCCTTACCGATGGAATCAGTCCTGTTGCGTGTATCAGACCGGGCAGTGTGACCGGTTGTTGGCATCCTGTTTTCCTTATTCTTGCTGATACAAGGTCTGTCATTATATACAAACTCAATTTTGTCTTCAAACCCTGACATATTCAGGGATCAGTACTATTGTCCCGGCCTTGTTTGTTTTTAAACCGTCAAGAAGCAATAAAGCAGGAAAAATATTGCATTCGATTACAGATTTTTTTCTCTTCCCCTGCTTTATTGCTTCTTGGCAAAGGCCAAATTAAACGCTATATTAAGTCCATTAGCTGTGTTTTTATTAATGTAGACAAAATGAACTCAAAACCTTATATATCTCGCCAACCACAGAATCGCATAGATTCTGCTGCTGTTGTGTCTCAGAATTTTCTTCAACACCTGCTGCTGCCTTAGGGCATACATACTTTACCCCTCATAAATTTTAAATAAATTAGTTAGTTAGGCTATAATACTTTAGCGCTTTCGATGTTTGATGGAGCGACAGATTATCTAGCTGCTAATTTTTACATATGAATTTATAATCAAATGATTGTAGCGGAGCTATCAAGATGAAAGACAAATTAATTATTTTTGACACCACATTGCGTGACGGTGAACAAAGTCCGGGGGCCTCGATGACCCTGGATGAGAAAGTACGTATTGCCAAAGCACTGGAGCGAATGCGGGTGGATGTAATCGAAGCCGGGTTTCCTATCGCTAGCCAGGGGGATTTCGAAGCCGTGCAGGCGGTGGCAAGAACCATTAAGGATAGCCGAATTTGTGGCCTGGCCAGGGCGATTGATAAAGATATCGACCGGGCAGGGGAAGCATTAAAAGATGCCGTTGCACCCAGAATCCACACCTTTATCGCCACCTCACCCATTCATATGGAAATGAAATTACGCATGTCACCTGATCAGGTGTTGGATCAGGCTGTGGCGGCGGTCAAGCGGGCCCGACAATATACCGATGATGTAGAATTTTCGCCTGAAGATGCCGGTCGATCTGATCTGGATTTCCTGTGCCGGATTTTGGAGGCGGTCATTGATGCCGGTGCGACCACATTAAACATTCCTGACACAGTGGGATACAACATACCGACGCAATTTGGCGACCTGATTCATAATTTAATCGAGCGTGTCCCGAATTCGGATAAAGCTATTTTTTCTGTGCATTGCCATAATGACCTGGGCCTTGCGGTGGCCAATTCACTTTCTGCTGTTCATCACGGTGCCAGGCAAGTTGAATGTACAATAAATGGTTTGGGTGAGCGTGCCGGTAATGCCGCCCTGGAAGAAATTGTGATGGCGATCAAGACCCGTCAGGATATCTTTGAGTGTGATGTTGATCTGGACACCACGCAAATCATGCCTTGTTCGCGCATGGTTTCAAGTATTACCGGTTTCAAGGTGCAGCCCAACAAGGCAATTGTGGGCGCAAACGCGTTCGCACATGAATCCGGAATACATCAGGATGGTGTGCTTAAAAGCCGGGAAACCTATGAAATTATGCGTGCCGAGGATGTTGGCTGGAGTGCCAACCGCATGGTGCTTGGCAAACATTCAGGCAGGAATGCGTTCCGCACCCGCCTGAAGGAGCTGGGAGCAGAGTTTGCCTCTGAAGAAGAATTAAACGACGCATTTGGTCGTTTCAAGGATCTTGCGGACAAGAAGCATGAAATATTCGATGACGACTTGCAGGCATTAGTGACGCAAACCAAAATATCATTGGAAAATGAGCGTTATAAGTTAATATCATTGAATGTATGTTCTGAAATGGGTGAAACACCCAATTCCAGCGTGACCGTTTCTATTGATGGTCAGGAACAAAATGCAAGCGCGACGGGCGGTGGGGCGGTTGATGCTTCTTTCAAGGCGATAGAAGAAATTGTTAAAAGCCAAACCGAACTACAGCTCTATGCAGTCAATAATATTACCAGCGGAACAGACTCTCAGGGTGAGGTGACCGTGCGACTCGAAAAAGAGGGCCGGATAGTCAATGGACAGGGGGCAGACACAGACATTGTCATCGCCTCAGCCAAAGCTTATATCAATGGACTGAATAAAATTATGAGGTCCGAGGAGAAGGCTCACCCGCAAGTGTAGTGCTGAAGTGCTTATTTTTCACCGCAAAGGCGCGAAGAGCGCAAAGTTTTATGTTTTTAAAATATTATTCTTTGCGTCCTTCGCGCCTTTGCGGTGAAAACTGGAATTTGGTTTTTATGATAATAACAGTGATCAGGAAATGACTTTGGATCTGAATCAACAGCGAAAATACCTGGACGCGATGGGTATACAAACCTGGGTGCGCAGGAACATGCCAGCGCAGGAGCTCGTTAATGAAGCACTTGAACCTGCCGTGACGCATGCCCCTGCAGTACCTGTAACAACACCTGTAACACCGCCTGAGGAAAAACCGACTGGGGCTGGGTCCACAAATATTGCTTTACCTGATTGGAATCTGTTGCGCCAGCAGGTCTCGAATTGCACGGCCTGTGAACTACATAAAACACGCACACAACCCGTCTTTGGTGTGGGTGATCAAAATGCTGACTGGCTCATTATTGGTGAAGCACCGGGAGCAGAAGAGGATCAGCAGGGTGAGCCATTTATAGGTGAGGCTGGCCAGCTATTAAATGCCATGCTAAAGGCCATTGGTCTGGAACGTAAACAGGTGTATATCACCAATATTTTGAAATGCCACCCCGGGAATAATCGTCATCCCCGACCGGAAGAAATTGCGCAATGTGCGTCTTTCCTGCAGTCGCAAATAGCACTGATTCAACCGAAAATCATCCTGGCTGTAGGGCGTATTGCGGCGCATAGCCTGCTGAAAACAGAGACCCCGATAGGCAAACTGCGGGGACAGGTGTATCAATATGGCGAACATGCCATTCCATTGGTGGTAACGTATCATCCGGCCTATTTAAAACGTGCACCGCATGAAAAGCGAAAAGCATGGAATGATCTGAAATTAGCTGCAAAAACTTACAAAGAATCACTGTCATTATCCGCTAAATAATGATGAGATAATCTATCTTGCTGGTGATACATTACTGGAGATACAACAGGTAACGCGAATGAGTGCAGTAATTAACAACCCTCCAATCGATTTAAGGCCCATGAATGCCTGTGATCTGGTGCAGATCATAAAGATTGATGAAGAAGTGTATCCGTTCCCCTGGAATGAAAATATTTTCCGTGATTGTTTGCATGTCGGTTATTGTTGCTGGGTGTTTGAAGAAGATGATGAAATTATTGCTTATGGCGTGATGTCTATTGGTGCCGCGAACGAGGCGCACATTCTCAACATTGGTGTGAAACCGCAAGCCCAGCGCAGAGGTTTGGGTGGGAGTATGCTGGATTATTTACTGGAACTGGCTCTGGAACATCATGCAAGCACTGTGTTTCTGGAAGTACGCCCCTCGAACATGGCGGCGCTAAATCTCTACGATAAAAGAGGATTTAACCAGGTAGGAATGCGCCATAATTATTATCCCTTGAAAAAAGGTCGTGAGGACGCGTTGATACTGGCCATTGAGTTACCAGTTTTAAAAATATGACGATGGTGGATAGAGCTTATTCACGTGTGTTGCGTTGAAGTACTTATATTTCACCGCAAAGGCGCAAAGGACGCAAAGAATAATATTTTAAAACCAAAAAAACTTTGCGCTCTTTGCGCCTTTGCGGTGAATACAGGTACTTGATTAAAGGGTGTCGTACCCGGCAAAGTACCAGGCGCTAATTCTGTCTTGATATATGCATGAATAAAAACTCACAACTTCCACCTGCTGTTTTTTTAATGGGGCCGACGGCTTCCGGAAAAACGGATCTGGCTGTTCAATTAATCGAGCGTTTACCCTTCGAAATTATCAGTGTTGATTCGGCCCTGGTGTATAAAGGCATGGACATCGGCACTGCAAAGCCGGATCAGGCCTTGCTTGAAAAGGCACCTCACAGACTCATTGATATTTGTGAACCTACCGAAGCTTATTCAGCGGCACGGTTTCGTCAGGATGCGCTGAATGAAATGCAGGACATTACGGCGAGCGGAAAAATTCCATTATTAGTGGGCGGTACGATGCTTTATTTTCGGGCGTTGGAGCATGGTTTGTCAGAATTACCTGAGGCTGACCCGACAGTGCGAAAGCGGCTGGAGCTCGAAGCGCAACAAAAGGGTTGGGAAGCGATGTACCAGCGTTTGCAGCAGCTTGATCCGGCATCGGCCAGTCGAATACACCCCAATGATCCGCAACGTATACAACGTGCACTGGAAGTGTATGAAATTACCGGCAAAACAATGTCGTCACTCTATGCACAAAAAACAGCACAACCGATTCCCTATAATGTCATCAAAATAGCCATATCACCTGAAGACAGATTGATATTACATGAAAGAATTGGCCGGCGTTTTCAGCAGATGCTGGCACAAGGTCTGGTTGATGAAGTCAAAACGTTTTATGCGCGTGATGATATGCAGCTTGATCTGCCTTCAATGCGGTCTGTGGGTTACCGCCAGGTATGGGAATATCTGGCAGGTGAGTATGACTATGAGCGCATGATTGAACGCGGCATTGTGGTCACCAGGCAATTCGCAAAACGTCAACTGACCTGGTTGCGCTCAGATAAGGCGATTATCTGGTTTGATGCCCTGGACAAAAATCTACTGCTCAAGGTATTGAAATATCTGGATACTGTACCCATATCGAAATAAGAGTCGAATCTTATATATGCTACAATGGAATATGAGCGCTTTATAAACACCACGCATATAATAAGATTATATTAATTAATGTCTTATATTGTTTATTTATAGGCGTTTAGCGGATAATATTAAACCTCAGGCTGAAGTTAGGACTGAAGCCAGGTACTTGGCCTACACGGAACTTTGATCGGTTTTATTCATCTGAGCACTTGGTGTTCAGTCAGTAAAGTCGGGAACAATTTGGGTGGTACCCGGGTCTATAGAATAGAATCTGTTTAAGCAGTGATTCAGGGAAGAGCCAATAAAAAACATAATGATAATGAGGAGAAAAACATGTCCAAAGGGCAATCGCTACAAGACCCTTTTTTAAACGCACTACGAAAAGAGAAAATACCGGTGTCTATTTTCCTGGTAAACGGAATCAAGTTGCAAGGACAAATAGATTCTTTTGATCAGTTTGTTGTCTTGCTTAAAAACAGCGTTAATCAAATGGTCTACAAACATGCTATTTCAACGGTCGTACCTGCTCGTAATGTCAGACTGCCTGCGAGTGATGATACCGGGGGTGAGTGATTCTGGAAATACGCCGTATTTTGATGTTTCCTGAAAGGACGGGTTTCAAGTTTGTTTGATCGTCCGGCAAAAAACAGTGAGCGGGCTATTCTGGTCCATATTGATATTACCTCTGAAACGGATGGTTCGCGCTCTTTATTCGGTCAATTCGAAGAGTTTAAAGAGCTGTCAATTTCGGCAGGTGTGACACCTGTTGGTATCATCACAGGTTCGCGCAAACTCCCCAACCCAAAGTATTTTGTCGGTAGTGGCAAGCTCGAGGAAATCAAATTGCTCGTCGAACAGGAAGATGCGCAAGTGGTTTTGTTCGACCATGCCTTGTCACCTGCCCAGGAGCGAAACATTGAAAAATTTCTCGAATGTTTTGTGCTGGATCGCAGTGGACTCATTCTTGATATTTTTTCTCAGCGTGCGCGTTCTCATGAAGGCCGATTACAGGTGGAATTGGCCCAATTGAAGCACCTGTCGACGCGACTGGTGCGTGGCTGGACTCACCTGGAGCGACAAAAGGGTGGTATTGGCCTGCGTGGTCCGGGTGAAACGCAGTTGGAAACGGATAGAAGGTTAATTGGCGCACGTATTAAACAACTCAACAAGCGTCTTGAAAAGGTCAGCAAGCGACGTGAACAAAGCCGAAGATCGAGACGTCGGGCTGAATTACAAACCGTTTCGCTGGTCGGTTACACCAATGCGGGAAAATCTTCATTATTTAATGCCTTGACGAACTCAGAGGTATATTCGGCTGATCAATTGTTCGCGACGCTGGATCCGACATTACGTCGTCTTGAATTCCCTGATGCGCCACCGTTGATTTTGGCGGATACCGTCGGTTTTATTCGTCATTTGCCCCATCAACTTGTCACCGCATTTCAATCGACGCTGGAGGAGACATCCGAAGCAAATTTATTGATACATATTATCGATGCGCATGATGAAAACCGGCATGAAAATATCGCGCAGGTGAACGCGGTATTAAAAGAAATCGGGGCTGATAAAATCCCCCAGATTGAAATTTATAATAAAATTGATTTGTTGCCGGACCAGGCGCCCCATATAGAACGGGACCGTAGTCTCCACGAGGGTGGGCAGGTGACACGCGTCTGGCTGTCCGCTAAAACGGGAGAAGGGCTGGATTTATTACGTCAGGCCCTGGCGGGCTATTTTCAGCCCACCAAAGAGGTGGTTTACCTGCGTATCCCCCCCACGGCCGGACAGTTGCGGGCAAAATTATATGATCTGGGTTGTGTGTTAAATGAACGCAATTTGGACAATAATGATGTCTTATTCGAGGTTGAACTTGACTGTGATCAATATGATGCCATTGAGCAGCAAGTTGAATTCGATAATTCGATGATTGTCCCGTTGGGGTCAAAACATCTTGCGGGTGCTGCCTAAGCACCCTACAATTCACAATTTGGCCTTAAACAGGCAAATACCTTAAAAATATATTAACTATTGGAGCATGTGATGGCTTGGAATGAACCGGGTGGTTCGGGTGGCAAAGACCCATGGGGTGGTGGCAGTGGTGGTGGTGGCGGTAACAACCAGGGCCCACCTGATCTCGATGAAGTGGTAAAAAAACTCCAGGACAAGTTTAACGGATTATTTGGCGGTGGCTCAGGTAAAGGTAGTGGTTCGAGCGGAGGACCAGGTCTGAGCGCTGGCGGATTAAATAAAATACTGGCTCTCGCGGGCATTGTTGCATTTATTGCCTGGGGACTGTCCGGGCTTTATGTCGTCGAAGAAGGTAAACGCGCAGTCATTTTGCAGTTCGGTTCCTATAAAGCCACAACACAACCGGGGCTGCACTGGTATCCCAAATTCATTCAAAGCAAGGAAGAAGTTGATATTTCCAAAGTGCGGACCATTGAAGTGGGTTACCGCTCCGGCGGCGGACGTAGCCAGTCTACAACCGCTGTTGGTCGTGAATCACTCATGCTGACGCAGGATGAAAATATTGTTGATGTTGAGCTTGCGGTGCAATACAAGGTCAGCAGCGCTAAAGAATATCTGTTTAATGTGCGTAATCCGGACATTACCTTGCATCAGGCGACAGAAAGCGCAGTGCGTGAATTAATTGGTAAAAGCAAAATGGATTTTGTTTTGACAGAAGGTCGAGGTGAAATTGGCGACAGCGTTTCAGTCAGGTTACAGGAGATTCTTGACCTGTATAACACCGGTTTATTTGTCACCAGCGTCAATATGCAAAATGCGCAGCCACCTGATCAGGTACAGGATGCGTTTGATGATGCCGTGAAGGCACTCCAGGATGAAGACCGGGTCATCAATGAAGCTGAAGCTTACGCCTTCGATGTTATTCCTCGGGCGCGTGGCGCCTCCGCCAGACTGCTTGAAGAAGCCAATGCCTATAAAGCTCAGGTCATTGCCAAGGCAGAAGGTGAATCGAGTCGTTTCACACAAGTATTGAAGGAATATGAGAAAGCGCCTCGCGTGACACGCGAACGTTTATACCTTGATGCAGTGGAATCTGTTATGAGCAACACCAGCAAAGTCATGATTGATGTTGAGGGGGGTAATAATCTCCTCTATTTGCCGCTTGATCGCCTGGGGGGCATTTCAGGCAGTACTGCAGGCTCATCCAGCAATGTGACGGCGGATGACATGGCCAGACAAATCGAAGAAAGTCTTCGAACAAGATCATCAGATCGAAACAGTCGTGAAGATTCGCGCAATCGACGGAGTGTACGCTAATGGGACCCGCTAAAATATTAGGTTTAATCGTCGTTGTTGCTGTGTTGCTCATCGGCTCGAACTCTATTTTCACGGTTGATGAACGTGAAAAAGTTATTTTGTTTAAATTTGGTGAAATCATAAAAGATGATTTTGAGCCCGGTATTCATTTCAAAGTACCTGTTGTGAATAATATCCAGAAGTTTGATAAACGCATTCTTACGCTGGATTCCGAGCCTGAATTTTATCTCACACTTGAGAAGAAAAATGTCATCGTTGATTCATTCGTGAAATGGCGCATCAAGGATGTCTCACGGTATTTCACGGCGAACGCGGGTGATGAGATTGTTGCATTAAATAAACTCTCGCAGATCATTAAAAAGGGTTTAAGAGATGAATTTGGTAAACGCACCATTCAGGAAGCAATTTCTGGTGAGCGCGATCAAATTATGGAAACTCTCAGGGTCGCCGCAAACAAGCAGGTTGGAGAACTGGGTATTGAAGTTGTGGATGTGCGGATCAAGCGTATCGATTTTCCGGATAAAATCAGTCAATCTGTTTATGAACGTATGAATGCGGAGCGTAAACGTATTGCCAATGAAACCCGTTCAAAAGGTGCAGAAGCAGCCGAACGTATCCAGGCAGATGCAGATCGTCAAAAGACGGTCCTGTTAGCGGAAGCCTATCGGGATTCAGAACAATTACGGGGTGAAGGCGACAGTAAGGCCGCGGATACTTATGCAAAGGCCTACAAAAAGAACCCGGAATTTTATTCCCTGTACCGCAGTCTGAATGCGTACACGACATCATTTTCCAGTAAATCTGACATACTGGTGGTCAAGCCTGATACTGATTTCTTCAAGTACTTTTCAAATTCGAAAGGGAAGAAAAGCAAGAAATAAGGTTGTGTGAGCTGTTTTTGAAGAGCGGTCCGAAATAATATTATTGCCTGTCACCCATGAAAGGGAGGGCAGGCAGTTTTTGTAAATTCAGACTCATACTGTATTTAACACAACCCATCATTGATTTTGATTCAAACTAAACGCGCAGGATACGGTTAACATCAATGTGGCATGATATATTGGTTGCAACGGCCTTGTTGCTGGTTGTCGAAGGCATAATACCTTTTTTGAATCCGGCAGGGTTTCGTAAGCTGCTCTCGATGATGAGCCAGATGGATGATTCTGCTTTACGTTTCAGTGGTTTAACAAGTATGTTGCTGGGTGTCGTATTGCTATATCTAATTAACTAGTTAATAAAAAAGCGAAGTTTATTATCAAATGAATACCAATGACCGATGGGTGCTTCCTGAAGGTATCCAGGAACTGTTACCCGTTCAAGCAGAGCCGCTGGAGAAACTGCGACGAGAAATTCTCGATCTTTTTCATACCTGGGGATACGAGCTGGTCATGCCTCCCTTTATCGAATACCTGGGTTCCTTGTTAACCGGTACCGGTCATGACCTGGATCTGCAAACATTCAAATTAACGGATCAGCTTACCGGTCATATGATGGGCCTGCGTGCAGACATGACACCACAGGTTGCCCGTATTGAAGCGCATCATTTAAAACGCGAACAGCCTGTCAGATTGTGTTATCTGGGGACCGTGCTTAGAACAAGGCCTGATGGTTACGGGGGCTCACGTAGTCCTTTACAGCTTGGCGCTGAACTTTATGGGCATGGAGGCATTGAAAGTGATGTCGAAATCATTTTATTGATGCGTGACGTGCTTGCTGCTGCGGGTATAAAGGACTTTCATCTCGATCTTGGGCATGTCGGTATTTTTCGTGGTTTGGCACAACAGGCCGGATTAACTGAATCACAGGAAGCTGTTTTGTTTAATGCCCTGCAACGCAAAGCACGAGCCGAGATCGACGAGTTTCTTGAGCAGGTGGCCATGCCGGCAGATGTAAAAACCATGCTGGCCAGCCTGATGGAACTCAATGGCTCCAGCACGGTGCTGGAGCGGGCAAGGACCCTGCTTGCCAATGCGAATGATAATGTCCTTCAATCATTGGAAAATCTGCAGACCATTGCAACATCAATAAATAAAAAGTTACCTTCTTTGCCGTTACATTTCGACCTTGCAGAATTGCGCGGTTATCAATATCAGACCGGCATAGTGTTTGCAGCTTATGTATCCGGTTATGGTCAGGAAATAGTACGTGGTGGCCGCTATGATGATATTGGTAAAGTCTTTGGTCGGGCACGACCCGCAACGGGCTTTAGCGCAGATTTAAAAACACTAATGGCATTAGGTGCTGAACGTGATTACCAACCTGCCGGTATTTTTTCACCTGATCCCGATGATTCTGGATTGCAGAATACAATAGAATCATTACGCAAGGCCGGAGAGCGTGTCATTTGCGCGTTGCCTGGTCAGCACGGCAGTGCCAAAGAGATGGGCTGCGACCGCGAACTGGTTGAAAAAAAGGGCAAGTGGGAAGTGGTTAAAATAAACTAGGTTTTTAAAAACGTTTTATTACCACGGAGGTCACGGAGAAAAAACGAGGATTGTTTCCTTCTCCCAAAGGGAGAAGGAATTTAAAAAATATTTTCTTCGTGACCTCCGTGGCTAAAATATACAAGCTTGAATAGAACGATAAAAGAGCAGATTGGCCACGGAGGTCACAGAGGAAGAGTTTTTGTAAAAAAATGTTTTTCCCCGTGGTAAATGATTTTTTATATTAAATAGAGAGAGTGCGTTGTGGGAAAGAATGTCGTAATCATTGGGACACAATGGGGTGATGAAGGCAAAGGAAAGATTGTCGATTTGCTGACAGACCGGGTAAGCAAGGTAGTACGCTTTCAGGGCGGGCATAATGCCGGTCATACGCTTGTGATTGACGGCAACAAAACGGTCCTGCATCTCATTCCTTCCGGCATACTACGTGACAATGTATTGTGCCTGATTGGTAATGGTGTTGTGTTATCGCCTCATGCGCTACTCAAGGAAATGGCTGAGCTTGAAGAGAGTGGCATACCGGTCCGTGAACGCTTGCGTATCAGCGAAGCCTGTCCTCTTATTTTGCCTTACCATGTTGCGCTCGATCAGGCGCGTGAAATTGCGCGTGGCAAATCAGCAATTGGTACGACCGGTCGTGGTATCGGGCCGGCATATGAAGACAAGGTCTCGCGACGTGGTTTGCGGGTGGGAGATTTGCGCCACCGTGAACAGTTCGCTGCAAAGCTTGGCGAAGTGGTGGATTATCACAATTTTTCGCTAAAAAATTATTATAAACATGAAACAGTCGATTTTCAGAAAATACTCGATGAAACGCTTGAAATGGCTGAGAGTATTTTGCCATTAATCGATGACATTCCTGAATTGCTATACCAGGCCCAGAAAGCAGGTGAGAGTGTTCTATTTGAAGGGGCGCAAGGTGCGTTGCTTGATAT
>JAUWSG010000126.1 GCA_030610155.1 Gammaproteobacteria bacterium | reverse complement strand
ATTTATCAAGCGTTGCAATACCATGCCCTTCTTTCTTCCAGTCACGATACTTTCTTTCGGTTGCATCACCTTCCAGCAAATAATAACCCGGACAAAAAACATGGTGGTCATGATCAATTTCGCCCAGTTCCAGCCCGGCCAAACCAATAAAAGGCTTCACTGTTGACCCCGGTGGATACTGGCCAGCAAGCGCCCTGTTAAAAAGGGGTTGGTCAGGAGAGTTCGTCAGAGACTTATATGTTTTAGAACCAATGCCATTTACAAACAAATTTGGATCGAAAGAAGGCACATTCACTAATGCCAATACTGCGCCTGTCTCAGGCTCAATTGCCACCAATGACCCGTTATTGTCACCAAAAGCTTCTCTTGCCGCACGCTGCAAGGTTGCATCAATATTCAAATACAGGTTTTGCCCGGGCATCGGCGGGCTGTCCTTGACGACCCTGATCACTCTGCCCTGCGCATTTGTTTCTACTTCCTGGTGACCAACACCACCATGTAAAATATTTTCATAATATTTCTCTACTCCTGTCTTGCCAATATGGTCTGTACCGCCATAATTTGCTGCATCCAGCCTTTGCAATTCTTCTTCACTGATACGCCCAACATAACCTACAACATGCGCCGCCAGTTCTCCAAGTGGGTAATGGCGCGTCAGACGGGCCTCAATATCCACACCGGGAAAACGATGCCGGTTAACCGCAAAGCGCGCGACTTCTTCGTCACTTAATCGGAAACGCAAAGGAATTGACTTAAAAGCCGAGCTTCTCCTGAGATATTTTTTGAATACCGCGACATCCTCGTCACTGATCTCGATCAAATCACGTAAACCACTCAGGGCCGCATCCATATCCTCGACTTGCTCAGGCACGACCTTCAAGGCATAAGAGGGCAAATTTTCAGCCAGCACGATGCCATTACGGTCGTAGATCAGACCGCGTATTGGCGTGACAGGTACAACACGAATACGATTATTAATAGAAAGTGTTGTGAAATGATCATGACTCACCACCTGCAAATAAATCAGACGCGAAATGATGATCAACATCATCAAACTGCAAATAACCAGAAATGTCGCAGCCCGGTTATTAAAGAGCTGTGTCTCACGGATGTGGTCTTTTATCGTGATTAGTGAACTCATTTCTGACTCGGTCCACTCACCTTGATCTGCGCGGTTTCCATCAGCCTATGAAACCTTATAGGCTCTGCGTATATTGTGCATCAATAAATACAACCAGGGCCACAAAAGCATGCTGGTAATGGAAGGTAACCAGTACATCCAGGTCTTGGGCGAACGCCCGATGATGCCTTGCACCCACAGAATAATCATCTGACTTAACACTATCAACAACAGCACTGCCAGCGCCTGCTGCCAGGCGGGATAAACACGAATCCGCTGGTAAAGCTTTAATGTGACCCAGGCGACGACGGCCAGCGCAAAAGCATGCTGCCCGAGTAACGCACCCTGAACAACATCCAGCATTAATCCGGCTATCCAGCCAACACCGACGCCGACACGATTAGGCAAAGCCATGCACCAGTAAATCAGCAGCATTGTCACAAACTCAGGACGAAACAATGCCAACGAACCCGGCAGTGGCATCATCATTACCATTAAGGCAATAACAAAGCTGACCAGGATAATGATGCCACCGGAGTGTCGCGCAAATGTCACTGTACCGCTCCCTCTTCAACCTGCTCAGGCTCATTTGTTGTCATGCTGTCATCATCCGTCGC
This sequence comes from Gammaproteobacteria bacterium, assembly GCA_030610155.1. Classification (GTDB taxonomy): domain Bacteria; phylum Pseudomonadota; class Gammaproteobacteria; order SG8-11; family SG8-11; genus JAADIM01. The sequence goes on along the minus strand of JAUWSG010000126.1, from coordinate 6,785 downwards.
ACTGCGGGCATTGTTTTGTTCTGCCTCCATCTTCTTGTCTTCTGACCAGACAAGCAGAACTTCGCGACCTCGATCAAGATTGGCGCTGGGTGTCACTGTCACCTTTGCATATGACTGACTTGCATCTGTTTCGATACTGGCTATGCGCCCGACAGGATAACCCGGTGGAAACCGCCCACCCAGGCCGGATGACACCAGCAGATCATCAATATGGATATCAGTATTGTTCGGAATATTGGGCAACTCCAGATAGCCCTGTCCACCTGTGCCGATGGCAATGGCACGATAAGCACTACGATTTAATTCCACAGGAATTGCATGATTTGGGTCCGTGATGAGCATCGCCATACTGGAAAAGGGCCCAACGTGAATGATCTGTCCCATGACACCATCCGCATCAAGAACAGGCTGCCCGTTGTAAACATTAAAATTGCTGCCTTTATTTATGACAATCTGTCGCGTAAACGGATCCAGGTCAACCGCCAGAATCTCGGCAATTAACACCTGATCACTTATTCGTTTTGATGACTTTAATAACTCACGCAAGCGCAGATTTTCGGCTTCGATGGCGGAGAACTTTTGTAACTGGGTTTTTAACAAGGTCTGCTGCATGCGCAGATTGGTGTTTTCTTCCAGCAACTCAGCACGATCTGCAAATGAGCCACTGACCCACAATCCCAGATTAACCGGGATGTTGACTAATTGCTGTAAGGGATAAACGACAACAGACAGCCCGCCGCGAATACTTTCCAGGTGGTGCTGCCGATGGTCTAAGGTCATAAACGCGATGGAAATGATACTGAGTATCACCAGGCGGGTAGTGATGGAAGGACCTTTTGTGAATAGTGGTTTTATTGCTACGCTCCGCTAAAAAATTAGGAACCTTATTTTTTTTATTACTTAGTTGGCCAAAAAAATCCCCTTTTCATCCCCTCTCATAACACTGCTACATGTACTAGTTCATGCTTTAATCCAGCACAAACAGGTCACCACCGTGCTCATCCATCATTTCAAGCGCCCGGCCACCACCACGGGCAACACATGTCAGCGGGTCTTCTGCTATGACAACAGGCAAACCGGTTTCTTCCATAATCAGGCGATCAAGATTTCTCAATAATGCACCGCCCCCGGTCAGCACCATGCCACGTTCCGCAACATCTGCACCCAGCTCAGGGGGCGTCTGTTCCAATGCGGTCTTAACTGCACCAACAATGCCTGACAAAGGTTCCTGCAATGCTTCCAGGATTTCATTGCTATTGATGGTAAAACTGCGTGGTACGCCTTCAGCCAGATTACGGCCCTTGATTTCTATTTCCCGTACCTCGTCTCCCGGATAGGCAGAACCGATTTCGTGCTTGATACGTTCGGATGTCGCTTCACCTATTAATGTTCCGTAATTTCGTCTTATATAGGAAATAATGGCTTCATCAAAGCGATCTCCCCCAATCCGCACCGATGCCGAATAAACAATGCCGGCCAGGGAAATAATGGCAACCTCGGTGGTTCCCCCACCGATATCCAGCACCATGGAGCCATTAGCTTCCGAAACGGGCAAACCGGCACCAATTGCCGCAGCCATCGGTTCTTCAATCAAATACACTTCTCGCGCACCAGCACCGGCAGCTGATTCCCGTATTGCCCGGCGTTCAACCTGGGTTGAACCACAAGGGACACAGACCAGCACACGCGGGCTGGGCCGAAAGAACTTGAATTTATCCTCATGAACACTGCGGATAAAGGTCTGCAACATCTTTTCAGTCACGGTGAAATCGGCAATCACACCGTCCTTCATGGGGCGAATAGCCACAATATTGCCTGGTGTACGGCCTAACATACGCTTTGCCTCTGCGCCTACCGCCGCAACACTTCTTGGCCCACCCGGCCCTCTTTCCTGTCGAATCGCGACAACTGATGGCTCATTAAGCACAATTCCCTGTCCCCTGACATATATCAAGGTATTGGCGGTGCCTAAATCGATGGAGAGGTCGTTAGAAAATAATCCAATTAAACGAGAAAACATATTCAATAATAATTCCTGTAAAATGTAAGATTACTCTAGCAGTGGCAATTGCTTAGAGCAAGAAGACACAAATTGCCGTCACTATAAATGTAATTCTGGAAAGTCACAACATACTGCTGCACACATTTCCCATAATATAGTCAACTATGATAAATTTGACGCCCTTTTAAATCTCACTGGAGTTGAGAGCATGTCTCTACAAAAAGAAGATGTAGAAAAAATAGCCCATTTAGCGCAACTATCTATCAATGAAGAAGATATCCCTGGCTATTTAGAAGAACTGTCGAAGATTTTACATCTCGTCGAACAAATGAATGCAGTGAACACCGACAATGTCGAACCCATGGCACACCCGCAAGACAGCAGCCAACGCCTTAGAGAAGACAAAGAAACAGAGATAAATCAAAGGGATGCCTTCCAGAAAATTGCACCTCAGGTAGAACGTGGATTTTACCTGGTCCCCAGGGTTATCGAATAATTATGTAAAGCTGGATAACCTTGACCCGAGCAGATACAAGACACGTCTGCATCAACCCGCTCATTAACCGTTCACTGACATTAGATGGATCAAACACATGCATAACAAAACCATTGCAGAATTGTCGGCTGGTCTCAAAGACAAGCAATTTAGCAGTGAAGAATTAACACGCGCCTTTATTGAACGTGCAAAACAATTCGACCCGAAGTTAAACAGCTTTATTACGCTGACAGAAGATCTGGCACTGGAACAAGCCCGACAGGCAGACCAGAGAATTCAGGCTGGCGACAATACACCGCTGACCGGCATTCCGATCGCACAGAAAGATATCTTTTGTACAAAAGACGTCAAAACCAGCTGCGGATCAAAAATGCTGGATAATTTTTACTCACCTTATGACGCTGCGGTCGTTGAACAACTGAACAACACCGGCATGGTTTTATTAGGTAAGACAAATATGGATGAATTTGCCATGGGTTCATCCAATGAAACGTCTTTTTACGGGCCAGTCAAAAACCCCTGGGATTTAAACACCGTTCCCGGTGGTTCATCCGGGGGTTCTGCCGCCGCTGTTGCCGCCAGAATCGCACCGATTGCCACCGGGACAGATACTGGCGGGTCAATACGTCAACCAGCCGCACTGTGCGGTATCACTGGCATGAAGCCAACTTATGGTCGGGTGTCCCGCTACGGCATGATTGCGTTCGCATCGAGTCTGGACCAGGCCGGCCCCCTGGCACAAAGCGCAGAAGATGCCGCCATGCTGCTCAATGCAATGGCCGGCTTCGATACACGTGACTCAACCAGTACAGAGCTGGCCGTGCCTGACTATCAATCCACACTGAACGCAGACATCAACGGATTAAAAATTGGCATCCCCAAAGAGTATTTTGGTGATGGACTGGATGCGGGTGTGCAATCTGCCATTGAGGAGGCGTTAAAAGAGTATGAAAAACTCGGCGCTCAACTGGTCGATATCGAATTACCGAATAGCGCGCTTTCTGTCCCGACTTATTATGTCGTCGCGCCGGCAGAATGCTCATCGAATCTGTCACGTTTTGACGGTGTCCGTTTTGGCTACCGTTGCGAAAATCCGCTAGACCTTGAAGATCTTTATAAACGTTCCCGCGGTGAAGGTTTTGGACCAGAAGTCAAACGCAGGATCATGATCGGCGCTTACGCTCTTTCAGCGGGTTATTATGATGCTTATTACATTAAAGCGCAGAAAATACGCCGCTTGATCAGTGAAGACTTTAAAGAAGCATTTAAAAAAGTTGACGTCATCATGGGGCCCACAACGCCAACGACCGCCTTTAACATCGGCGAAAAAACCGATGACCCGATCACCATGTATCTATCCGATGTTTATACGATCGCGGTCAACCTGGCGGGCCTGCCCGGCATGTCGATCCCTGCCGGATTTTCGGAAAACAAACCGGTGGGACTACAACTAATTGGCAACTATTTTGAAGAAGCGAAACTACTTAACGTGGCGCATCAATACCAATTGAATACTGACTGGCACCGGCAAATACCGGGCGAGTTTAAATAACATATTAGTTCACCCTCCTTTACACAGAGGCCCGGGGTGAGAGGATAAACAGATGGAATGGGAAACGGTCATAGGCCTGGAAATACACACGCAACTTTCAACAAAAAGTAAAATATTCTCTGCCGCATCCACCGCCTATGGTGCAGAGCCGAATACCCAGGCCTGCGCGGTCGACCTGGGATTGCCCGGTGTATTACCCGTATTAAATGCCGAGGCCGTTCGCATGGCAGTAAAATTTGGAGTGGCTATTGGTGCGCATATTGCACCTCGCTCTGTCTTTGCACGAAAAAATTATTTTTACCCCGACCTGCCTAAAGGTTACCAGATCAGCCAGTATGAATTACCCATCGTTGGCGAGGGTCAGATCACAATTGAACTTGAAGACGGCTCCAAAAAAGTCATCGGCGTGACACGCGCCCACCTGGAAGAAGATGCAGGCAAATCATTACACGAAAACTTTCACGGTATGACAGGTATTGATTTAAATCGTGCGGGCACGCCCTTACTGGAAATTGTGTCCGAACCCGACATGCGTTCAGCGGTCGAAGCGGTCGCCTATATGAAAAAAATCCATTCTATTGTCAAATACCTGGAAATCTGCGACGGCAATATGCAAGAAGGTTCATTCCGCTGTGATGCCAATGTGTCTGTACGCCCAAAAGGTCAGAAAGAATACGGCACACGCGCCGAATTAAAAAACATCAATTCATTTCGTTTTGTCGAACGCGCCATCAACCACGAAGTAGAGCGCCAGATCGACATTATTGAAAGTGGCGGAAAAGTCGCCCAGGAAACCCGGCTTTATGACTCGGATAATAACACCACACGTTCCATGCGCAGCAAGGAAGAAGCCATGGATTACCGCTATTTTCCTGATCCGGATTTGTTGCCCGTTGATATCGAACCCTCCTTCATCGACGATATTAAACAAACGTTACCTGAAATGCCGGATGACAAAAAGAATCGTTTCATATCTGATTTTGGCCTCAACGCCAATGATGCCGACACCCTTATTGCGAGCAAGGAACTGGCTGACTATTACGAAACGACGGTTAAATTTTCCGGCAATGAAACCAGACTCTCGGCAAACTGGGTCATCGTAGAGTTGTCAGGCACACTGAACAAGGAAGGCATTGAACTCAACGCCAGCCCGGTGAGCGCACAAATGCTCGGCGACATGATCAAACGTATAGCTGATGACACTATATCCGGGAAAATTGCCAAACAGGTATTTGAAGCCATGTGGAACGGACAAGGCAGCGCAGACGAAATCATTCAAAGCAAAGGCCTGAAGCAGGTCACCGACACAGGCGCCATTGAAAAAATTATCGATGACATCATTTCTGCCAACCCACAACAAGTGGAGCAGTTCCGCGGCGGCAAGGACAAAGTATTTGGTTTTTTTGTTGGCCAGGTCATGAAACAAACCCAGGGCAAAGCCAACCCCAAACAGGTCAATGAGCTGTTAAGGAAAAAACTCAGCTCCTAGAAAACTATTCCGATATTAAAACTATGGATGATCACGACACCCTGAATCGTTTCGAATTCGAGCACCTTCCCATTCGAGGCGAAATCGTTAAACTCGAAGCGAGCCTTCGTGAAATTTCTTCTCGCCATGAATACCCGCCCGTCGTTCAAAACCTGCTTGGTGAACTCATGGTCGCAACTTCATTATTATCGGCCACCATCAAGTTTGAGGAATCTCTCATTATTCAACTTCAGGGAGATGGCCCTGTCAGCATGGTCGTGGTCGAATGCACAAGACAATTTGCATTACGTGGCTTAGCACACTGGTCAGGCGATATTACACAAAAAAAACTGCCTGAATTAATTGGCGAAGGACGACTTGTTATTACCGTTGACCCAGGCAGCAAAACAAATCGTTACCAGGGTATCGCGCAATTAGAAGGCGATAGCATTGCCGAAGTCATTGAAAATTATCTGGCCCGCTCAGAACAGCTCAGAACACACCTCTGGATCGCCGTTAACAATCTCACCGCGGCAGGTATGTTGCTTCAAAAAATACCTGATGAAAATGACATTGAATTTGAAGATGAAATCGATGACACATGGGAAAGAGTCGAAATTCTTGGCACAACAATTAAAAATGATGAATTATTAGAGTTACCTGTTAAAAAAATTTTGCGACGATTGTTTCACCAGGACGATATACGTCTTTACGAACCGGAACCTGTCAGCTTTCGTTGTAGCTGTTCACGTGATCGTGTAAGGGAAGTCTTGCGTGCATTGGGCCATAAAGAAGTGAGCAGCATTCTCTCCGAACGGGAAACAGTCGGTGTGAATTGTGAGTTTTGCAATTTACATTATGAATTTGATCGTGTTGATGCAGAACAGATATTCACCTCGGATTTCCCACCGGATGTACCGGCAACCCGTCATTAGAATGGTGTCTTTATTAATAGAGCTAGCACTTAAACAAGGAATGATTATTCACCGCAAAGGCGCAAAGGACGCAAAGTTTTTTTATTATTAAATCTTTGCGTCCTTTGCGCCTTTGCGCCTTTGCGGTGAAACACAAAACTTAAACTGGAAAAATCTGGAATTGACTCATTATTGCGGCGGGTTATCGCGGGCTAACCCGGCAGGCACATATTCAAACATGGTGGCCTTGAGCACCAGGCCTGTTTGATCCAGCACCAGGACAGTCCACTTTCCGAGCATTTTTGGGTCAAGCAACATACGTGATTGTGTGCGCCAACGTGGTCCCTCTACTT
>JAUWSG010000142.1 GCA_030610155.1 Gammaproteobacteria bacterium | reverse complement strand
CCACCCAGTATAACGCCCAACACGGAAATAAACGGTATAACTAATGCCAGTTGGTATATGTCGGTATAGATGCGGATTTTTTCAGGCTCTGCCATAGTGTCGACACCATCGAACAGGGCGACATTTAGCAAAGCAACAAAAATGCTACCGCTGACAATGGCAACACGCCCGAGCGTTTGCATAGTGGTGTGCATTAATCGTTTTGTCGCAGCATCAATAGGCTCACCATTATTATCAAAGAGGGGAACCGCTTCCACTGTCATGGCGTCTGCAACAACATCCTGTACTACATAACCTACCGGGGCCAATAATGCGCTGATAACAAACCAGGCTTCAACAGGTAGAATATTGCTCATTGCGCTTGTATGGGTAAGCAAACCAATCATTATCAATAAGCTGATTGCGATCAGTGCGGCGCCGATGTAAACCATGATGGATTTAAAGCGCCATATCAAATCAACCAGGTGACCCAGAGGCATTTTAAGTGCCCAGGGAATACCGGCCCAGAAACCCAGTGCCGCAAGAAACTCTGCCGACAGGCCGAGGTAATCTTTAACAAAAAAAGTTCCAACAATGGCAGTGAGGCTGGATATGCCCGCTGCGACATAGACCATCAATGGGGGAAGATAAGAGAGGCGAAACTCTCGACCCAATTCAAGAATGGTACGATCAAACCAGCGATAGATCCGGGGCAACATATTATCCCTTGGTTTTATGGGAAAGAAAGATATGGTTAATTAAAATGAAAAACTATTTTATGACATGAGAACAAAGATGCAATAAAAATAATCATTTGGCAGGGTAGTCACGGGGCTGGGCAACGTTGATTCAGCTGTCTGATGACAGGAATCAACGTTGCCCATAGGCAGCAGGCTGAATTATTCCATTGATTTTAACATTGCAGAGTAGCCAGCCGCCCCTTTTTCCATGAAGTAATAATCCTTGATACCTTCTTCTTTCAATGCGTACTGTAACCATCTAACCTGTTTACCGACTTCGTCATATATAAACAGGGTTTTGTTTGTTTGCCTGGCAAGTTTAAGGTGTTTTTTCAGTTCTTTCAGGTTATCGAGACTGGCCCAGCGTTCTTTTCCGGGGTAAAAACCAACACCGGCGCGCTGATATTTGTCTCTGATATCCAATACTATTGAGCCTTTGCCATGATCAACAATTTTATTGCTGAAGGTTTCAGGATTTAAAAAACGGGTTTTTAAACTATTTTTTGAAATAAGTTTTCTCGGGTCTATCGGGCTTTTACCAAGCAAGACGGCCAAACCCGGGTGGTTTCTTGACCATTCGAACACACCTGCATCGTAGGCAATCAGGTTCTTGATGCCGGCCTTGAGGCCTTTTTTCACTGCTATATAGGATTTAAAGCAAGTACGTCCATTACAATAGAACACAATAGGTTTATTGACTTTGTCGACAAGATTTTTTAGATCCTGTTCGAACGTTTTCGATGTAACAGGCAGGTTGATTGCATTTTTAATACGCAGCGTCTCGTATTCATAACGGGAGCGCGCATCAACGATAACAACATCATTGATTTTGTCACGTAGCTGCGCCAGTTCAATAACCGGGATGTCAGGAAAGGCCTTTCTGCCGGGAAATTCGTCGACATTCGCCTGTAAGCTGTGGATGGACAAAAGAAACAGAGAAAAGCTGATAAACATGGATTTGACTATTTTATTCACCTGGAGCCTCCAGTAAGTAGTTGATTTTTATGTTTTATTAATCATTAGCAAAGGATTATATATGTCGAGTGTGCGTTATGTTAAATAACTACAGGTGATTTAGTTATCTGAATTTTGTATATAAGGCGGGTGAAGGTCTTTTTATAAAAATTGTTCCCCTGAAATCCTCAACAATGGCAGATGTTTTACAATTCAGGATATTTTGGGGAGTATATTCCCCTGAGACTTATCGTGAGGTTAATGTGTGAAGAATTGGTATGTTTACATGGTTCGATGTGCAGACAACAGTCTCTATACCGGCATCGCCAGGGATGTTGTCCGGCGTATTGATGAGCACAACAACAGTAATCAACTGGGCTCCAAATACACCCGGGCCAGACGTCCGGTCACGCTGGTATACGAAGAAGCGCTGGACTCACGTTCTGATGCTACCAGGCGGGAAATGGAGATCAAGCAGTTAAAGAAACATGAAAAAGAATTACTTGTGGGTCGGTCATGGGAAAATTATAAGCAATTTCTGACATTTATTTCATTGCAATAGGTGAACTATTTTTCAGGATAAATATCCTGTTGGCAAGAATATGATATTATTCGGGCGTTAATTACAATTCGAATAGTCATATGAAAGAAGGATATAACGCGGTATGAGTGATGCCGAGAACAGCAAGCCCAGTAATTTTATACGGCATATTATTGATGAAGACCTGAAACAGGGTAAAAACGAAGGTCGTGTTGTGACTCGTTTTCCTCCCGAGCCAAACGGTTATTTGCATATTGGTCATGCGAAATCCATTATGCTGAATTTTGGCATTGCCGAGGATTATAATGGTCGCTGTAATCTTCGTTTCGATGATACCAACCCGCATAAGGAAAATATTGAATTTGTTGATGCGATTAAAAAGGATGTCCGTTGGTTAGGTTGTGACTGGGATGACCGGCTTTATTTTTCCTCGGATTATTTTGAACAATTGTATGAATATGCGATTGAGTTAATCAAAAAAGGCAAGGCCTATGTGTGTGATCTGGATGCTGAACAAACACGTCAATATAGAGGCACACTGACTGAAGCCGGGAAGAACAGTCCGTATCGTGATCGTACGGTAGATGAAAATCTCGATTTGTTTGCCCGTATGCGTGCTGGAGAATTTCCTGATGGCTCGCGGGTATTGCGTGCCAAAATTGATATGGCATCACCCAATATCAATTTACGTGACCCGACAATCTATCGTATTCGTCATGGGGTGCTTCATCATCAGACAGGCGAAGCCTGGGTGATTTACCCTATGTATGATTATACCCATTGTGTGTCTGACTCCATTGAAGGAATTACACACTCTCTTTGCACCCTGGAATTTGAAGATCACCGGCCATTATATGACTGGTACCTGGATGAACTGCAGCTCGGCTGTCACCCGCAACAAATTGAATTTTCCAGGTTGAACCTGGAGCATTCCATTACCAGTAAACGCAAGCTCACAGAACTCGTGGATGATGGTTTGGTCGAGGGCTGGGATGATCCTCGTATGCCGACCATTGCAGGCATGCGGCGACGTGGCTACACGCCAGCATCAATTCGTCATTTTTGCCAGCGCATCGGCGTGACCAAGTCGGATAATATAGTTGAGATGGGTGTGCTGGAAGATTGTATCCGGACTGATCTCAATGAAAAGGCGCCACGGCGGATGGCCGTGTTGCATCCGTTAAAAATAGTCCTCACGAATTATCCACAGGACAGCACGGAAGAATTAACGGTCGCGAACCATCCGCAAAATGAAGCGATGGGGTCACGCAAGATCCCTTTTGGTAAAGAAATTTATATTGATCAACATGATTTTGCTGAAATTCCGCCAAAGAAATTCAAACGATTAATACCGGGTGGTGAAGTTCGTTTGCGTAATGCTTATGTGATTCGTTGTGATGAAGTTATAAAAGATGCGCACGGCGAGGTCATTGAATTACATTGCCATTATGACCAGGATACGCTCGGCAAGAAACCGGAAGGTCGAAAAGTGAAAGGTGTGATACATTGGGTTTCAGTCAATCACGCGGTCGAAGCAGAGATTCGTTTGTATGATCGTCTATTCAACCATCCGACACCGGATGCGACAAAGGATGGCAGTGATTATAAAGACCACTTTAATCCGGATTCCTTGCGGACATTAACGCATTGTTTTGTTGAGCCGGATCTGGCTGATGCACAGGCAGCTGCGTTTTTCCAGTTTGAACGTGAAGGATATTTTTGCCTTGATCCCATGCACATGCCGGATAAGAAGCCGGTATTCAATCGCACGGTGACATTACGGGATACCTGGGCCAAGATGGAGCAAAAGAATAAAAAATAATTTGTTTGTCTGGAGTTTCCCAGGCGTTTCTTCCTGTATTGACACTGGATGAATAACGGTTAAATGCAATCTCGGTATCAACAGCTGCAACATTTTCTCGGGCTTGAGCCTGAGAATATCAGTCAAGCGGAAAAGCTGGTTTCCACGATCGGCGGATTCGTCAGTATTTTTCTTATTGCCTACATTAGTTTTCAGTTTACCGGTGCACTCGGGGCGGCATTGATTGTGCCTTCAATGGGGGCGGCCGCTGTATTATTGTTTGCTGTACCGCATGGACGCCTGTCACAGCCCTGGCCCTTGATTGGCGGAAATTTAATTTCGGCTGTCATTGGGGTCAGTTGTTATAAATTTATTCCTGACGTTTTTGTTGCCGCAGGCCTGGCAGTGGGGCTGGCTATCGGCGCGATGCATATTTTTCGCTGTGTACATCCGCCTGGTGGTGCGACCGCGCTTGCCGCCGTTATTGGCGGACCAGCGATTAATGCCATGGGTTACCAGTTTGTCATTAGCCCTATCTTGTTAAACGTGCTTGTTCTTTTATTGGTTGCGGTGGTATTTAATAGTGTTTTTCCCTGGCGCCGCTATCCCGTCAGTTTAATGCGTTTTACGGATGTGCCTGTTTCTGACGCACATGCCCCCGCCAGTGTGGTAGACAAGCAGGTAATAGAAAAAGCACTCAGTGATATGGACCTGATTGTTGATGTGACGACGGATGATTTGCAACGTTTGTTTGCCTTGACGCTGGAGCATGTTGGCCAACAGAAATTGAGCACTGACCAGGTACACCTGGGGCATTATTATACCAATGGTCGACATGGCGGGGACTGGTCAGTGCGTTGGATTATCGATGAATCGGTCCACCCGGACCTGGAAAAGGACATGGTGATTTATCGCGTTGTTGAAGGTCATGGTCTGCGCAGTGCCAACAGTTGTACACGCTCGGAGTTTGCACATTGGGCCGCCAGAGAGGTGTTCCCGAATAAAGAACAATAATACGGCTATCAGAGCATATTATCCACGTTAAGCTTTTGTTTTTCCTTTTGAAATACTGTTTTATTAGTATTTATCCTTCTTATTTTGTTTCTGTAATGTAAATCTTTGTTTTTAAATGGTTTTTATTTGAAAAACATTAAAGAAACCCAATTGCAATCCGCTAACTTCAGGAGAATAACTCTAATTAAATGTATTCCTGAGGATAATAGTATGAGAATCAATAGCCTGTTCCCCATTTTGTTATTGCTGTCTTTTGTTTTACCGCAAACTGCTTTTGCTGACAAACCACAGGAAATTCGTTTTACGATAATGGGTTTGGGTAAACCAGCGGATGTGTATCAACGCTGGGGGCCCTTTATAAATCGTTTATCGGAAAGAACGGGCCATCCAATCAAAATGTCGATCAGACAAAAATTGCCTCGTATTATCAAGATGGTGGATCAGGATGAAGTTGATTTTGGCTTCGTTAATTCCCTGGTATTTTATGATTTTTATAAACAGGGGAAAGTAGTGCCTGTCGCACAAATGCAAAATGTAGAAGGTAACTGGTATTCAAACTCTATTATTTTTGTTCGATCAGATTCAAAAATTAAATCTTTGGATCAATTAAAAGGCAAAAAAGTGTCGTTCCTTGGCAAGGCATCGCCTGGTGGTTATCTTGCGCCCAAGGCCACGATGGAACTGAAAGGTCTGGATACAGCAAGCGAGCTGGATGAATACTTCACTATGAATGTCGGTACCTCAATCTATAACGTGTTATTGGGTAAAACCGAAGCGGCTGCGACATGCGATGTGATGTTTCGGTTGTTCTCACGAAAAATTAACACGGGTGAATTAAAAATTATCGGACGTTCTGATATTTACCCGGAAAATCTGGTGGTTGCAAATTCCAAATTGCCAAAGGATATTGTTGAAAAATTCAGGAAGGCGATTATTGGTATGAAAGACAACCCGGAAGATGCTTTTGTATTTGATAGCCTGTATGACCTTAAGGTTGGTCGCTTTATTCCATACAAGCAAGAGACAATCTCAATTATTGATAAACTGAAACAGGACGCGCGTTTTAAAGATGCAATTTAGTCTTCATAAACGCCTTATCTTCTGGTTGTTCGGGTTGGTCTTCGTATCAACCGGTATTGTTATGCTGTTGTTTATTCAGGATGCGGACCGGAGGATTGATGAATTTCGCTTTGATCATGCGTCAAACCTGGCCAAAACGCTGGCTGAAGGCTCCCTGGATGCGTTGGTGACGGAAGATTATGTGTCACTGAGAAACTCGGTTGAGGTCACATTACCTGGTGAAGACTATGCATATGCAGCTGTTATTCGGGCTGATGGTAAAATTTTGTCACATACCGACCTGGATCTTGTCGGGCGTATAAAAAAAGGTGCGTCGGTCAAGCTGGACGGTATGTCTTTTTCTGATGCTACCTACCATGGATGGCAGGTGCACGAGGTGGTCTATCCAGCAGTCCTTAATAATGAGCTGCTTGCTAATGCATATGTGGCGTATTATATCGATAGCCATAAAAATATTGATTCAAAAACTATTACCAGCATTGTAGGTATCTTCCTGTTTTTAATTTCGGCGCTGACGATCGGTGGGTATTTTGTTACACGACAATTTGTAAAACCGATTGATTCTCTGACGGCCCTGATTTCTGATTTTGAAATACAACGTGGTGAGCTACAGTTTGATGAGAACATCTGGAAAAGAAATGATGAAGTTGGAAAGTTGGCACATGCATTCAAATCAATGCAGCTGGATGTTGTAGAGTATATTGAAAAATTACGCGTAGAAATGGAAGAGCGGATCAAAGCGGAGTCGGCGAGTAAAAGCAAAAGTGATTTTCTCGCCAATATGAGTCATGAGTTACGTACACCCTTGAACGCGATTATAGGTTACAGTGAATTATTAATCGAGGACTCGGATGACAAAGGTGACCACGCTGCAATAAAGGATTTACAAAAAATCAATTCATCGGGTATTCATTTACTGCATTTAATTGATAATTTGCTTGATATATCCAAAATTGAAGCCGGTAAAATGGAACTTGAATACATAGATACCGATCTTCAAGCGTTAATCCATGAGGTGGCGGAAACGACTGCGACACAAGTAGCACAAAATAACAATCAATTAATCGTTAATATAAGTTCCGACGTGGGCCGTAGTTATCTGGATGCAACAAAAATCAAACAAATATTGTTTAACCTTCTTAGTAATGCCAGCAAATTTACTAAAGAAGGTAATATCGAGTTGGTGGTTTATAAGCGAGAAGACAATGGTAATGTTAACTGCGTATTTGAAGTCAGAGACCAGGGTATCGGCATGACAGAAGAGCAGTGTGCTAAAGTATTTTTACCGTATACTCAAGCTGATGGTGCAACGACCCGTAAATATGGCGGTACTGGATTAGGTCTGACGATAAGTCAACGTTTTTGCCAGATGATGGGTGGTGATATAACCGTTTCAAGTGTCCTCGGTAAAGGCTCTGTCTTTACTGTTTATTTTCCTGTGAATGAAATCGATAACGTAAAATCAGCGTAAGTAATAGTCACAAGTGCTGAGTGCTAACTAAGCCCGTCATTCCGGTGCATACCGGACTTCAGACTACCACTGCACCCTCTATAACCACTTTGCTTTCCACTACGCATTGACTGACTGCTGCCCCCTGTTCGTCCCTGTCATCATCCCTGGATTCCGGCATGCGCCGGAATGACGGGCGTGGTAGTACTAAGTGCTAACTAAAAAACCGTCATTCCGGTGCATACCGGAATCCAGACGACCACTGCATTTTCTATAGCCACGTTACTTTCCACTAAGCATGACTGTCGTACCCTATTCGCCCCTGTCATCATCTCTGGATTCCAGCATACGCCGGAATGACGGGCCTGGTAGTATTAAGTCTAAGAGTCTCCAGTCTAAAAAATCTCAATATTATTT
>JAUWSG010000006.1 GCA_030610155.1 Gammaproteobacteria bacterium | reverse complement strand
GCCCTTTCTACCCACTTTCCATTGAGCTTCAGGTAACAAGGTGAATAATTAAGTATATTTTCTCTTGGTTCGGTATATGAATACACCCGAACCCAACCCTTGAGTCCATACACACCCGATATACGACCCAAATGAATCCATTGCCCGGGCTGTTCACTCATGCTTCAGCCTCATCCTGCCCCAATAGCTAATCTGAACAGCCATAAGCCAGGCAGACCAACTGCTATCAAGCAGCGCTTTTTGATTGCTGTTTGATCAGGCTTGCAACACGCTCAGAGGCTTTAGCCCCTTTTGAAACCCAGTGATCAATTCGATCCTGGTTAAGATTCAGCCTCACTTCTTTACCACACGCCGATGGATTGAAGAATCCGAGACGCTCAATAAACCGGCCATCTCGACGATTACGACTGTCTGTTACCACGATATGATAAAAAGGTCGCTTTTTAGCGCCACCACGGGTTAAACGAATTGATACCATTTAAATCATCCTCAAGAACACTTTAGTATTAAATTCAGCAACTTATGAATATACATCAGGCACTTGGCCCGATAAAAGGAGCGTATTTTACGTAATTCTGCAGAAAATAGAAACGACTATTTAAACTTAATTGATTGTTTTTAATAAGGCCGGGGTAATTAAGGGTTAAAATGGCATACCGGGCGGCATTTTCCCTTTTAAACCCTTGAGCATCTTGCCCATCCCGCCTTTGGACATTTTTTTCATCATTTTTTGCATCTGAGCGAACTGCTTCAATAATCGATTCACGTCCTGCACCTGGGTACCTGAACCCGCCGCAATTCGCCGTTTTCGGGAACCCTTGATGATATCCGGAAAACGACGTTCTTTCAGGGTCATGGAACTGATAATCGCTTCGAGCCGTAACATATCCTTGTCATTTACCTGCGCTTTGATATTTTTTGGCATTCCCGCAACACCGGGCATTTTGTCCATCAAGCTTGCCAAACCACCCATTTTCTTCATCTGCTGAATCTGGTCACTGAAATCCTGTAGATCAAACCCTTTACCTTTTTTCAGTTTTTTGGCCAGCTTCTCGGCCTTGGACTTGTCGACGGTGCGCTCGGCTTCTTCCACCAGGCTCAGCACGTCCCCCATACCCAGAATACGAGAGGCAACCCGGTCAGGATGGAAAGCTTCCAATGCCGCCGTTTTTTCACCTACCCCCATAAACTTGATGGGTTTACCCGTCACTGACCTGATCGACAATGCCGCACCGCCACGCGCATCACCATCGGTTTTCGTCAATACCACGCCCGTTAATTCAAGCGCATCATTAAAGGCTTTGGCTGTGTTGACCGCATCCTGTCCTGTCATGCTGTCAACAACAAACAGGGTTTCAACAGGATTTAATGCACGATGTAATTCCTGGATTTCCGACATCATGTCCGCATCAATATGCAAACGACCCGCCGTATCCACAATCAAGACATCAGCCGACTGATTAATGGCATGATTTAACGCATTTTCAGCAATGGTGACAGGCTTTTGCGATGGGTCACTGGGGAAGAAATCGACATCGATTTCGCCTGCCAGTGTTTTTAACTGGTCAATCGCGGCAGGGCGATACACATCCGCACTGGCAACCAGAATGGATTTCTTTTTTTGCTCCTTCAGCCAACGAGCCAGTTTCGCGACGGTGGTCGTTTTACCTGACCCTTGTAAACCGGCCATTAAAATAACGACGGGGGGGCGAGCATTCAAATTCAGCTCTTCACATGCCTCACCCATGACATGCACCAGCTCATCACGAACAATTTTTACTAACGCCTGACCAGGCGTCAGGCTTTGCAAAACACCCTGGCCAATCGCCCGTTCTTCCACCCCTTTAATAAACTCCCGCACAACGGGTAACGCAACATCCGCTTCAAGCAACGCCATACGTACTTCGCGCATTGATTCTTTGATATTGTCTTCAGTAAGACGACCTTGACCACGCAGATTCTTGATCGTACTCGACAGGCGTTCAGTTAAATTCTCAAACATAAATTACTCTTTTCACTCTTATTTACAGACCAGGAATCTCAGATGTGCCACAAAACGGTTTATATAAGCACAATAGCGCGCCTATAGTAACAAAGAATACGGATGATTTTAAACCAGGAGAGTTATATTTATCCAGAAATTCTTATTCTTATTAACTTATCCCTGTTACCTTTGTATCTGTACAACCTGCCTTTCCCCTGCTTTATTTCACAAGGTAAAAATTTCACCACCCGCCAGGGGTAATACCTCGCGATCCAGAATAGCGGCCTTACACTCGTTAATAATGACGCTTTCCTGCCCGGGTTTTGGGTGGCTGATATAAACCCTGGGCTTATGTTTCAGCTTTTTTATATCTTCGCCAAGCATCCTGGCCGTATAATGCTTGGATACTTTACTGAGCTCTTCCAGCTCATTTGGGAAGGCTGCCTCAACTATCAACAAATCAAGACTGTCGTGTGCATTAAGTGCATTCCACATACTATCATTTGTAGTTGTATCACCACTGAAGGCAAACGAGCCAGTAGAACTTTGTACCCGGTAGCTTGCGCATGGCACAACATGGTTGGCCTCAATCATTTCCAGCTTGCGATCGTCAATTGAAATCACTTCGCCTGGTGACATCACTTCGTATTTCATTACCGGATTTTTTTCATCCGGTAACTTGGCAAAATCAGGCCATATTTTCCAATTAAAAATATGCTCCTGCAATGCCTGAAGCGTTTCTTGCAGACCATGAATCACGATAGGTGTTGCGATACGGGGAAACATCGTATCGATCAACAACGGAAGAAAGGTAAAATGGTCCATATGAGAATGGGTCAAAAACACATGGCGTATTTGACACATTTCTTCGAGGGTCAAATCACCCACGCCGCTACCTGCGTCAATCAGGAGATCATTATCCACCAGCAATGACGTTGTTCTCAATCCCTGACTAATGCCACCACTGCAGCCTAAAACCCTTAATTTCATATATCACCGATATTGGACACTCTCCAATATATATCCTCAATATTAGAAAATTCTTTAACTTGCCATGATAATAGCCTAATTTATTAATTTAATGTACATTTTTACAAATCGACAGGCTCTCAAAATAGCGATTAATTAGGATATAATATGACTGGCATATTAGCTATAAGGTTAATATCAATTCTGATAGCCTTATATCATCGGCCAGGTAAAGTAAGGATAATTAAGCGAATGACAAATAATATACTGAACAAATAATAACCAACGCACACCGCCTGATTTGACCTTATCTTCATTAGTTAAGAGGTCATTAGCTAAACTTCCAATATAATAAGTACTTATGCGATGATTACACTAACATTCACAAATTCAATAATTAACAACCGATGACAATCTTACTCAGCACAGCAGCAATCGTTTTATACCTTATATTGGGAGTATTATTGGGAAAACGCCTGTTTTCCGGGTCTCTCCCACTTAATCAGTCCTCAATTGGCCGCCAGCGTTCACCTAAGTGGCTGCTGCCTCTGGGTAGCATCGCCATCGTGACACATGCCATCGTTCTGCATGAACTGATTTTTATTGAATCAGGTATGGGGCTCAATCTTGGTTTTTATAATGCCGCTTCGTTAATCACCTGGTTAATCGTCTTGCTGCTCCTCATTGCCAGTATCACCAAGCCGATAGAAAATTTAGGTATCATTATATTCCCGTTAGCCAGCATCACATTACTACTGGAAAACCTGATACCTTCAAGCCATATCATTCTGACTAATGCTGCCAGTGAATTACGCTTTCATATTTTAATTTCCGTCCTTGCCTATAGCCTATTCAGTATCGCTGCCATGCAAGCCATTCTTCTTGCCATCCAGAACCGGTTCTTACGAAAGAAACACCCGGGTGGTTTTATACGCGCACTGCCTCCATTGGAAACCATGGAGTCGCTGCTTTTCCAAATGATTGCAGTCGGTTTTGTTCTGCAAAGTCTCGCATTAATCACCGGCATGTTTTATCTCGAAGACATGTTCGAACAACATCTGGTCCACAAAACCATTCTTTCTATTGCCGCCTGGTGTGTTTTTGCAATTCTTTTATGGGGCCGCTGGAAATTTGGCTGGCGCGGGCGTACCGCCATCCGCTGGACAATGGTTGGCTTCACCATATTACTGTTAAGCTATTTTGGCAGCAAACTGGTTCTGGAAATTTTTCTTAACAAATGAGCAAAAAAAAATCGGGAGCATTTGGGCCGCTCTCCCATCAGTGCAGTAGATTGCTCCCAAGACCAACAAACTTCCGTAGAACTGTGCAATTTCTTTTTGTTGCCGATACTCTATATTGTATCCATAACACAGCGAAACAACATTGAACGACATACCTACCAGCATTCTTATACTGGCTCTCATTTTCCTTATCATCCTCTCTGCTTGCTTTTCCGGGTCTGAAACCAGCCTGATGAGCCTTAATCGGTATCGTCTGCGTCATCTGGCAAAAGCCAGGCATAAAGGTGCGATGCGTGCATATCGTCTGCTCGAACAACCCGACCGCCTGATCGGACTCATCCTGCTAGGCAATAATTTTGTCAATATTGCCGCTTCTGTTATCACCACAATTATTACCCAACGGTATTTTGGTGACCAGGGTCTGGCATTGGCGGCAGGGTTGCTCACATTGGTTATCCTGATATTTGCTGAAGTCACACCCAAGACCCTTGCTGCCTTACACCCGGAACGCATCGCGTTCCCAGCTGCTTTTGTTCTGGATTTTTTATTAAGGATTTTTTATTACCCTTTAGTCTGGCCAATCAGCATCATCACAAACGGAATATTAAAATTGATGCGTGTTTCTGTAGACCAGAATCCGACACAAACACTCAGCAGTGAAGAATTGCGTACTGTCGTAACAGAAGCTGGCGTCATGATTTCAGGACGCCATCAAAAAATGCTCACCAGTATTCTTGATCTGGAAAAGGTCACTATCGATGACATTATGGTTCCCCGAAATGAAATCATCGGCATCGACCTTGATTTAGACTGGGATGAAAATATAAGACAACTCACCAGCACACAACATACACGTTTACCGGTATATCGTTCCGACACGAACAATATTGTGGGTATCTTTCATTTACGTCGGGCGCTACGACTGATGGCCAATCAGGAATTCACCAAAGAAAAATTCATGACCATTATCCGCGAACCATATTTTGTTCCTCTTGGCACACCGTTGAATACACAATTACTGAATTTTCAAACCCAAAAAAGACGAACCGGCGTTGTGGTTGATGAATATGGTGATATACAGGGCCTGGTAACACTTGAAGATATACTTGAAGAAATTGTTGGTGAATTTACCACAGACCCTTCTCAACAAGTCAGGGACATACATCCACAAAAAGACGGCACCTATCTGATTGATGGCAGTGCAACAATCAGGGAAATCAACAAAAGTCTGCACTGGGCACTGCCGACTGACGGCCCCAGGACTTTAAGCGGTCTAATTGTCGAGTTTCTGGAGGCCATGCCAGATCAGGGCATCAGTCTGCGAATTGCCAATCACACGATTGAAATTATTCAGACAAAAAACAATATGGTGAAAATTGCCAGACTTTCAAAACCAGGCAAGGACTTGCCTGTAGAAGAATAAACCTGCTCCTGACAACGACAGATGATGCATACCCCATGACATCGGTTAATAGTAATTTTTATCTTCCCCCTGAATGGACACGACAAAGTGGTGCCATGTTGACATGGCCGCATAGCCAAAGCGACTGGAAATCCATTCTGGACACAGTGGAACCTGTCTATACAGAGATTGCACGGCAAATCAGCTTAAAAGAAAGATTATTGATTGTTTGTTTCAACGAGAAACACAAGACCCATATAAAAACCTTGTTAACGCAGGAAAATATCAACCTATCCGGGGTTATATTTTTTATCTCGGAGTCTGACGACACCTGGGCAAGAGACCACGCCCCACTTTCAGTCTATAAGAATAAAAAGCCCGTGCTTCTGGATTTTGAATTCAATGGCTGGGGTAATAAATATCCTTATCAGCGTGATAATAAAATCACTGAAAACCTGTGTCACTCAGGAATTTTTTCAAAAGTACACTGCAATAAAATCGACATGGTATTCGAAGGTGGCAGCATTGACGTCAATGGTGCCGGCGAAATGCTGACAACCAGCCGCTGCTTGTTATCCAAAAAACGTAATCCCGAAATAAGCCAGGATCAAATAGAGAAAAAAATGGGTGAATTATTTTCCGTCAACACCATATGCTGGCTGCAACATGGTTACCTCGAAGGCGATGATACGGACGCACACATTGACACTCTGGCAAGGTTCTGTAATGAAAATACGATTGTATACACATCCTGTAAAGACAAACAGGATATACACTATACTGAACTGAAATTAATGGCTGAAGAACTTGAAACCTGGACCAGTAACTCGCAAAAAAAGTTCAGGCTTCTGCCATTACCCATACCTAAAGCGATCTATAATGCAGAAGGTAAACGATTACCGGCTAACTATGCGAATTTTTTTATCATTAATCGCGCTGTCCTTGTGCCACTATACAATGATCCTGCCGACGTTCAGGCAATAGATACATTAAAAACCTGCTTCCCGGATAAGGAAATTATTGGCATTGACTGCCTGCCCTTGATTCAGCAGTTTGGCAGCCTGCATTGTATAACGATGCAATTTCCTGAAGGAATTCTGGATTAGACAGAAAAATATTACGAACTTATATTACGAAGAACAGAATGAAATCATTAAACCAGATAAATCGAAAACGCCGTCTGCTATTAAAAAGCATGGCTGCGTATGCCATTGCCGGCGCATCACAAACGTGGGCAAATGAGCGTTGCGATTTAACACCTCCGCAGCCGGAGGGACCGTTTTACCCTTTCAGATGGCCAGATCAAAATCGTACCGACCTGACTTTTGCCGGCAAAGCACTGGGAGAGATTATAATTCTCAAAGGCCAGTTACGTGACGCAGACTGCACGCCGGCAAAAAATGCATTAGTAGAACTATGGCAAGCCAATCACCACGGCCGCTATCGGCATTCACGCGACAACCGTAACCGGGCACCTCTCGACCCTTCTTTTTACGGCCTGGGCCGGGTTAAAACAGACCACAATGGTCTGTTCGAGTTTAAAACCATTATTCCAGGCAGCTATGCTGCCGGCCCCGGATGGCAGCGACCACCCCACTTACATTTCAAGGTATGGCACAGGAACAACGTAAAATTTATTACGCAAATGTATTTTGCAGATGAGCCATTAAATCAATCAGACCTGATACTCAATCAGATACCAGAAAATGAACGTCACCGCGTCATCGTCCCGTTCAGAGAAACTAAAGGCATCAAAAAAGGCACGTTCAAACTGCATATCCCGGCGTGATAACGGGGCGTAAGATCAAGACCTGTTTTTACACGGGGGACACGGGGCACACAGGGAAAAACCCTTAATTTCACAAAATCCATACGCCCGTCATTCCGGCGCATGCCGAAATCCATGAGTAAGAAAGACAATGATGACAACACCTCAATCCATCTGATTCAGAGTAGTTTTCAACGAACAGTGAATTGTTTCCGCACCGGCTGGATTCCGGCATGCGCCGGAATGACGGTAGATCAATAAAGGATTTTACCCCGTTTCTCCCGTGGTAAAAAAAAGTCTTTTTTACATAAAAAAGGTCAATTTCTAGGCTATATTGTAATAGTTGTAACAGCACATTTCTGATTATTGTTTCTTCTCTGGAGATCATCATGGCTATTGCATACACATTACAGGAATACCTTAATGACAATAATGTTGATTATGATGTAGTGGAACACGCACCTACTGTCCGTAGCATGGAAACCGCTCAAGCAGCTCATATTCCAGGTAATCAACTGGCAAAAAGCGTTGTTCTGAAAGACGATCTGGACTACCTGATGGCCGTTATACCATCAACATACCGCGTGATATTAAATGACCTGGATCGTGAGTTTGGCGGGCACTTTAATCTGGTTAACGAAGATGAGTTGGAAAATATTTTTACTGACTGTGAACCTGGTGCTATCCCCCCTATTGGTCAGGCCTATTTTATTGATACTGTAATTGATAAAAAGTTAATTGATAACCCTGACATCTATTTTGAAGCAGGAGACCATGCCAGTCTGATCCACATCAGTGGTGAGAGTTTTAAAAAGCTGGTGCGTAACGCAAGGTGCAGCGAGTTTACCAGCCGCATTTAGTGCAGGGGAAAGGGGAAAGAAAAAATCTGTAATTGAATACAATATTTTCCCTGTTATCTTTACCCTTTTCCCTGCTTAATTGCGCCTTTGCGGTGAAATGCTCTTTTCAAGCTTATTGGTATACAATGCCCGCCTATGAGCCTGAATAACATTTTAACAGTGGGTCTTGTACAGCAAACCTGTAGTGATAATCAGAAAGCCAACCTGACTGATTCTATCGCGGGCATAAAGCGCGCAGCTGAACAGGGCGCAAAACTGGTCTTGTTACAGGAATTGCACACTGGCCTGTATTTTTGTCAGGAAGAAAACGATAATAATTTCGAACTCGCTGAAACGATCCCCGGCCCAACGACTGAAAAACTCGCCAGTCTCGCGGCCGAATTAGGCATCGTTATCGTCTGTTCTGTTTTTGAAAAACGCGCACCCGGCATGTATCACAATACTGCCGTGGTACTTGAGACTGATGGTACGATCGCAGGCAAATACCGCAAGATGCATATTCCGGATGATCCCGGATTCCAGGAAAAATTTTATTTCACTCCGGGCGATCTGGGCTTTGTCCCTGTTCAAACTTCCGTCGCCAACCTGGGTGTATTGATCTGCTGGGATCAATGGTTTCCTGAAGCGGCCCGCATCATGGCCCTGGCCGGTGCAGATATCCTGCTATACCCCACCGCGATTGGCTGGGACCCGGCTGATAACGACGATGCAAAAGCCAATCAATTAGGTGCCTGGCAGACGGTCCAGCGCGCCCATGCCATCACCAATGGCTTACCAGTGATGTGCTGTAATCGTGTGGGGTTTGAGTCCTCGCCCACCGACGCATCAACGGGTATTCAGTTTTGGGGGTCGAGCTTTATTGCCGGACAACAAGGTGAAATCCTTATACAGGCAAGCCATAAGGACAAAAAAGTCCTGGTAACAGACATCGATCTGGACCGAACGGACAAAATACGCCGCGTCTGGCCTTATCTAAGAGATCGTCGCGTTGATGAATATCAAGCACTTAGCAAACGATTCAATAAAAATTAGCTTAATTAGTCTCCAATTTCCTGTTTTTTTATTGCTGAAACCAATTTTGGCTGGCTAAACCCCAAATAATCGAGAATAATACCACCCCTCATTTGTCAGCCTGTATTAAGTTCCGCTTAAGAACCGGCGAGCATATGACAATATTTATTATAATCAGGTACTTATTATGATCGTTATCGTCAATCCCGAGATTGAAAAAACATCAGCAGAATATCGTCAATTACTCGATTATCTGTCAAACCTCCCGAACATCCAGATTCGGGAACATGAAGAGGAAGGCTCTCAACAAAGACTGACTGAGCTGTACCTGGTCGGCGACACAGCGGCCCTCTCTATGGATGAAATCGCGACCATGCCCGGCGTCGATAAAGTAGTACGTATATCGAAGGAATACCGCATTCTCGGACGCCACAAAAACGACACACGTTCAACTCACTTTGAATACAATGGTGTGCATTTTGGACAGGACAACCTCAATATTTTTGCCGGTCTGTGTGCTGTTGATAATCCTGAACACGTCGAAATGATGATGAAGGCATTAAAAGAAAACGGTCAAAGCTGTAGCCGTATGGGTGCATACAAACCCCGCTCTAATCCGTATTCGTTTCAGGGACATGGTAAATCCTGTTTGAACTATGTTTTTGAGCTGGCCGGCAAATACGACATAAAAGTCATTGCCATGGAAGTCACGCATGAAAGTCATATAGACGAAATAAGTGAAGCACTGGAGAAAACCGGCCAGCCAACCGGTGTGATGCTACAAATCGGTACTCGTAACACACAAAATTTTGAATTACTTAAAGCCTGTGGACGACAACATGTCTTCCCGGTTTTATTAAAACGCGGCTTTGGTATCACGTTAGAAGAATCAATTAATGCCGCTGAATACCTGGCAAGCGAAGGCAACCGCAATGTTATATTTGCATTACGCGGCATGAAATCACACTTTGGCGACCCGCATCGCAACATGGTGGACTTTTCTCATGTCCCCGTCGTTAAACGGCTGACGCGTATGCCGGTGTGTATCGATCCTTCTCATTCAGTTGGTATCCGCGTCGATTCGCCGGACAAAATACAGGACATTCAGCATGCAACTGCTCAAGGCGTTATTGCAGGCGCTAATATGATTTTAGTTGACTTTCATCCGGTACCCGGCAAGGCACTTGTTGATGGTCCTCAGGCATTAACCATGGACGAACTTCCCTACTTTATTGAAGACGTCATGATTACACGTGAAGCGTATGAAAAACGTTTTGATCTCGCGCAAAAATTTTACGCTGAATAATTATTAACCTTCGCGTCTTAAATTATGAATAAACCACCAACAGATAATATAAATCTATTCAAGTTAATGAAAAACCCACCAAGTGATAAACAACTACGCAGCCGGGTCAAACTGTTCGGCAACCTTTTGGGCAATGTGCTTAAACAGCAGGCTGGCGGCCGGGTTTTGTCTTCCGTAGAAACACTACGAAAAGGCCACATTAACTTACGCAAAAAAGACAATCCTCAGAAACGTAAACGCCTGGACCAGATTGTCAGCGTACTCGACCCTGACACACTCGATAATGTTGTGCGTGCCTTCAGTACGTATTTCAGCCTGATAAATATCGTTGAAGAAAGCTACCAGCATCGGCAACGCCGACGCAAGGTCCGTGCCGGTGGACCATTATGGCCCGGTTCATTTGATGCCGCCTTGAGAGGATTCAAAAAGAAGGGAATTAACGCCGAACAATTACAGTTATTACTGAATAAACTGGTTTATACGCCTGTCTTTACCGCACATCCAACTGAATCCAAAAGACGCACCATCATGGAATCATTACGGCGCATCTTTGTGGTAGCAGAAGGCCTTGATGATCCACGACTGAACAAAACAGGCAGAGCTGAGTTAACGGATAAACTTGAATCTCAAATTCAAACTTTATGGAAAACAGATGAAGTCCGCAGGGCACGCCCCCAGGTCAAGGATGAAATTTCGAACGGCCTGTTTTATTTTCGCGAAAGCCTGTTCAGCGCCGTACCCACCGTATATCGCAACATGGAAAATGCAGTCAATCGAATTTACAAACCCGATGACAATGAAAGTGATGAACTTCGGGAACAGTCAAGAGTTGAAGTACCCAGTTTTATCCGCTTTGGTTCATGGATAGGTGGTGATCGCGACGGTAACCCGAACGTCAAACCAGAAACAACTGTCATGGCAGTACGTATGCAATCCAGAGAAATTCTGTTGCAATACCTTAACCGTCTGCGGGATTTGACTCAGGTCCTCACCTACTCAAGCCTGCTATGCAAACCTTCTGATCCGTTTCTAAAAAGCCTCGAAGCAGATGAGCAATATACAGAACATGCTTTCCCTGACAAACCGGAGCGATTTCGCAATGAACCCTATCGCAGAAAAATCGGCATTATGCGTTATCGTCTGGAACGCAACCTGGTAACCAACAAGCACCATCTTGATAAAGAAAAAGTTGCCACCGATCACAAAGACGCTTACCCATCTGAAAAAGAGTTTATTCACGATCTGCATCTCATACGCCAGTCATTGATTGAGCATGATGATAAAATGGTCGCTCATGGTGATCTGACTGACCTTATTCGGCTTGCCGAAACATTTGGCTTTTACCTTTTTCATCTTGATATTCGCCAGGAATCAGCTGTCCACACAAACACAGTCACTGAAATACTTAGCCAATCCGGTACCGAGTACGCCTCTCTGGATGACCTGGGAAAACTGGCATTGCTAAGCGCAGCAATTGAAAACATCGACTCAATCAAGGTGGACAAATCAAAACTGAGCGAGCAACCCAGAGAAACCCTTGAAGTTTTCGAAGTAATGAAACAAATGCACGTGGAAGTGAGCCCCAGGGCGTTTGGCAATTACATTATCTCAATGACACATGAGGCCAGCCATATTCTCGAAGTCATGTTCCTGGCCGCGCTTTGCGGTCTGGCAGGACGCAATGATAAAGGCTGGTTTTGTGACATTAAAGTTGGCCCCTTGTTTGAGACCATAGAAGACCTGGATCATATCGAGCCAGTTATGACATGCCTGTATGACAATACAACCTACGCAGCCTTGTTAAAGTCTTCCGGGAACACACAGGAAGTCATGCTCGGTTATTCAGACTCCTGCAAGGACGGTGGCATTCTGGCTTCGTCGTGGTCACTTTACGAAGCACAGAAAAAAATTACCAACCTTACAACAGCACGGGGCATTGAAATTCGCCTGTTCCATGGACGCGGCGGTACAATCGGACGTGGAGGCGGCCCAACGCATGAGGCCATTCTTTCCCAGCCACCTGCTACTGTTTACGGTGAAATAAAATTTACCGAACAAGGCGAGGTTTTATCATCGAAATACAGTAATACCGAAACCTCGGTCTATGAACTTACAATGGGCACGACCGGCCTGCTACTGGCAAGCGAGAATTTAATTACCCCCCCTGCCAAAGACCGCCAATCATTTCTGGAAGTGATGGGAAGCCTTGCCAAAACAGGTGAAACTGCTTACCGGGACTTAACAGATGACACACCCGGGTTCTTCGATTACTTTTATGAAGCAACACCGGTGACTGAAATTGGCATGATGAACATCGGATCACGTCCCAGTCATAGAAAGAAAGGCGATTACTCCAAAAGCTCAATTCGGGCAATTGCCTGGGTATTCGGCTGGGCCCAGTCCCGTCATACTTTACCGGCCTGGTACGGTGTTGGATCTGCGCTGGAGAGCGTCTGTCTGAATGATGACGATGGTTTGCCAAAACTACAAAGCATGTACCAGACATGGCCCTATTTCCGGGCGCTCATTAGCAACATGCAAATGGCATTAGTTAAAGCCGATCTTCGCATTGCAAATGATTATGTTTCACTTTGCACAGATAAAAAACAGGCTGGAAAGATCTATCAGTCCATTAAAGATGAATATATACGTACCGTCGATCTGGTAGAGCAAATTACAGGTAACTCAACATTGCTTGAAGATAATCCTACACTGCTGCTATCGCTTAGCAGACGCAACCCTTATCTCGACCCACTCAATGATATCCAGGTTATCCTGCTGCAACGTTTTCGCGATGAAAGCCTGACAGAGGAAGAAAGAAATGCCTGGCTGTCCCCCCTACTGAGAACCATCAACGCCATCGCAGCGGGTATGCGAAACACCGGGTAGATCAAGAACAAATGCGTTTAGCCACGGAGGTCACGGAGAAAAATCTTTTTTTGTTTTAAGGTCTTTCTCACTTCTTTTCTCCGTGACCTCCGTGGTAAAAAAACAATCTTCTACTCTTTTCCCCGTGCGCCCCGAGTTCCCCGTGATAAAAGGTCCTGGTCTTGCGGTTTTGATTTGTCGCAGATCGAGGCGACTAGGCGACTTGCATCGGGATGGTATTGGCGGTGCGGGTCACGACATTGTTTTCGTCGAGGTAGACCAGTGTGGGCTTGAAGCTGGCCAGTTCGTTTTGGTTCAGTGTTGTATAGGAACAAATAATAATACGATCACCAGGTGAGGCTTTATGCGCGGCAGCGCCATTAACTGAAATAATGCCTGAGCCTTCTTCGGCTTTAATGGCGTAAGTAGTGAAACGTTCACCATTATTTATATTATAAATCTGGATTTGTTCATACTCATGAATATCTGCCATTTTCAGCAGACGTGCATCAATGGCACACGAACCTTCATATTCCAGTTCCGCATGAGTCACGCACGCACGATGTAGTTTTGTTTTAAGCATGGTAATCAACATAGTCGTTCTAAAACTCCAGATTTTCGCGAGGACTTATTATACATGAATCAACATAATGGCTCATCCTGCTATATGCTGTTGATTATAATGTATTTTATGGCTACTGCAAAGAAAATGACAGATTATCAATCAGACGAGTGCTGCCTAAATATACAGCGGCAAGTATCACCAGATCCGTCGTTTGTGCGTCCACCGGGGCAAGGTTTGCTGTATTCCTGATGGTAAAATAATCAATTTTAAAACCCGCCTGTTGCAGCGTGGATTTCATTGCCTCTTCAATATCATGATGATTTTTATCCCCGGACAATATGCGGGTTTGTGCTGCGGACAAGGCCGTAAATAAAGCAGGCGCCCGCTGCCGCTCATCCGGATCCAGGCGGCTGTTTCGTGAACTCATCGCCAAACCATCGCTTTCGCGCACCGTCTCTTCGCCAACAATACTGACTGGCATATTCAGATCATTCACCATATGTTGAATAATCATCAGCTGTTGAAAATCTTTTTTTCCAAATACCGCCACATCAGGTTGCACGATATTAAACAGTTTATTAACAATCGTTGTGACGCCGCGAAAATGATGTGGTCGACACTCACCTTCCAGAATATCGGACAGTGCCGGGACTTCGACAAAGGTAGTGGTATTTATATCAGCAGGTAAAATATGATGTGCATCCGGCGTAAATAATAAATCCACATGCAGATTTTTTAACTTTTCAATGTCCTGCTCCAGGGTACGCGGGTAACGGGAGAAGTCGTCACTTTCACCAAACTGCAATGGGTTAACAAAAATACTGACGACCACATGATCCGCAAGCTGTTTAGCCGCGTCTACCAGTTGCATATGACCTGCATGCAAATTTCCCATCGTCGGTACAAAGGCAATCGTTCCCTGCAATTGACAGCAAGTCGATTGCACATCCAGACTGTTTTTCAGGATGTCCATAATAATAGTTTGTGTGCGTCAGAATTATAAAAGAAAAGAGTTAATAACAGTGCTCTGCAGCAGGATACTCACCGGACCGCACTGCCTGCACATAGGACTTTACTGCCGCTTCAATGTTTTCAGCGCCGTCAAGGAAATTACGATGAAACTTCGGGTGGTGCCCCTGAGAGATACCCAGAATATCCTGTAATACCAGCACCTGCGCATCACAATCCGGGCCTGCACCAATACCGATAACAGGAATATCCAGCATTTGCGTGACCTTTTTACCCAGCTCGGCAGGCACACACTCCAGCAACAGCATACCCGCGCCGGCTTTTTGCATGGCCAGTGCATCGTCAATAATCGTTTGTGCGGCCTGATCATCCCGTCCCTGTACCCGGTAGCCGCCTGTTTGATGTACTGATTGCGGCATCAGGCCGAGGTGTGCGCATACCGGTACAGCATGATTAACCAGTTGCTCTACCCTATCAACGAAAGCGCCGCCACCTTCAAGCTTGACCATCTGGGCACCGCCTTTTTTCATAACCCGTCCGGCATTTTTTAATGCCTGCTCGACTGTCGGATAACTCATAAAAGGCATGTCTGTCATAATAAAAGCATGGGGACTGCCACGCCTGACACTCGCCGTATGATAAACCATGTCATTGACCGTCACAGGCAACGTTGTGTCATGCCCCTGGATAACCATACCAAGCGAATCACCCACCAGAAAAACATCCACACCGGCATTATCCAGAATTGCTGCAAAACCGGCATCATAAACAGTTAAACAAACTATTTTTTCGCCGTTACGTTTCATTTCCTGCAAACTGTTCAAGGTCACAGGTTTGTGTTGTTTATTTTTTTCGGATTGATTACTCATATCGATATCCACTTCCCGCAAAGGATATGAAAATTAAGAAACTTCTGATGTGCCCGAGGTTCCTTAAAGACAGGTTTTAGCATTACTGCTTAAATAGTTGCTTATAGTGCGATCGGTAAAGGATTAAAATAATGACGCCCACTTCTAATAGATCGAATCTGCTTTAACAATTCATTGTAGTCCTGCTCATTATTAACCAGATCAATCTCAGAGGCATTGATAATTAACAAGGGCGCGGCATCATAATTATAAAAAAACTTCGCATAGGCATCGACAATACGCTGTAGATACCCTGACTTGATATATCGCTCAGACATTATACCACGCTTCCTGATACGTGCATGCAATACCTCTACAGGGGCTTGCAAATAGATTACCAGGTCGGGGTTTGGCACATCCAGTGTTAAGGAATTATACACCTGATCATACAAATCCAGCTCATCCTCATCCAGGGTGAGTTGCGCAAATAAACGGTCCTTTTCCATAATAAAATCGGCGGAACGCATGGGTTTGAACATATCACCCTGCCGAAGCGCCTGCATTTGTCTGGCGCGTTGAAACAGAAAAAACAGCTGGGTTTGCAATGCCGCACTTTTATCATCACGATAAAAACGCTCCAGAAACGGGTTTTCTTCTGCGCCTTCCAGTAACAGTTCGCCGCCAAAGGTTTCAGCCAGGCGTTTTGCAAGGCTTGATTTACCTACCCCTATGGGTCCCTCAACGGCAACAAGCGATAAATGATTTGCACTACTCATTAATTAATCCAGACTCCTAAAGGAACGCCTGCTCCTTTATCGGAAAACAACATAAAAACAACCCCCGGCAACAACGCCGATAATCATTTTACTTCAAATAGGACAGCGATAAAATAGAACCTTTACACATTCGGAACGCTGTCTTCCAATATCTCCAGCTGATGAGATTGACACAGTGCGAGCAAGTCAGATAAATGCCCTTTGCCTGGTATATAAAGGTCTGAATTAATATCTGACAAAGGAATGAGCACAAAATCCCGTTCACTGATCCCTATATGCGGTATGGTTAATTCGTCAGTGTTCAAAATCTGATCGCCATATAACAGGATATCCAGATCAAGTGTTCTCGGCCCCCAGCGTTGCTCCCCTCTTACACGACCATGATCACGCTCAATTTTTTGCAATGCATGTAATAAAACAGGCGCATCCAGCTGTGTCTCTATTAATACAACCGCATTAACGTAATCAGCTTGCGCTGTGATATCAGTCGTCTCCATCGGCACACTTTTGTAAAATTTTGAACACGCCAATAAAGCCGATTCCGGCAATTTTTTAATTTCTTGTATTGCCTGCAATATCTGATTTAAAGGATTTTCCAGGTTACTGCCCAATGCAACATACACATTCACTGGCGCAACTGGATTAAACTGGTTTGTCCGCATTTTCACTATTGTCGGTACGACGAGGTTTTCTTTTTTTGTGACGAGGAGGTTTTGTGGTACTACGTACTTTTCTGATCATGGTGTTTTTAGTGTCTTCATCAGCCACCTGAAAATCCGTCCACCAGTCACATAACTCCTGCAAGGGTTCACCCGCCTGTGTTCGTAACAGTAAAAAATCATAGGCTGCACGAAAACGGGGATGATCCACAAGACGTAAAGGCCGTTTCCCTTTGCGGTTATCTAACCTGGATTGCATATTCCAGATATCACGTACCTGGGTGGTATGACGACGCGGTATTGAAATTTCAGATAACTGGCTGACAATCGTTTCTCTGGCCGCACCCTGAAATGACTCAAAACCACTTTGCCCTTTTGCGCGCCGGTGTTCGTAATTCAACTGCATCTTGCTCCACAGGATAACGGCAAAAAGAAATGCAGGTACCACCGGTTTTCCCTGCGCAACGCGTTTATCCGTGTTCTCAAACCCAAGCTCAAGCATTGCCAGAGGATGTTTTCGTTCTTCATAACAAAAAACATTTTCCGAACCCGGAAACAACTGTTCATATAAACCATAATGCCGCAACAATTTAAATGTAGGCACAGCATAACCAGATAAAAACAGCTTTAATACTTCTTCGTACAGGCGCGCAGAGGGTACGGCATGCAGGGACGAGACCATCTCCTGTATCATATTGTCTGTTTCAGACTCGATATTAAAACCCAGTTTTGCCGCTAAACGCACTGCCCGTAACATTCGAACCGGATCTTCACGAAAGCGTATTTCGGGGTCACCAATAATTCGCATACGACGCTTTTCCAGGTCCTCCAGACCACCGGTGTAATCCAGGATCGAGAAGTCTTTGATATTGTAATAGAGCGCATTAACAGAAAAATCCCGTCGCCATGCGTCCTCTTCAATCGAGCCAAAAACATTATCGCGCAGGATCATCCCGTCTTCATTATGGTGATCTTCCTGGGCATCGGTATGGCCAGCACGAAAAGTGGCGACCTCTATTACATCTCTTCCAAAATGAACATGCGCGAGCCGAAAACGCCTGCCAATCAACCGACAATTACCAAACAATTGCCGAATCTCTTCAGGCTGCGCATTCGTGGCAACATCAAAATCTTTTGGTTTAACACCCAATAACAAATCACGTACAGCACCACCCACCAGGAACGCATCAAAATCCGCGTTTTTGAGCCGGTACAAAACCTTCAAGGCGTTTTCGCTGATATTTTCGCGCGAAATGATATGATCGCTGCGTGGAACCAGGACGGGTGCGTTTATTTTTTTAATTCCTTCTGGGTAATATGGTGAAAATCAGTCCACAGCTTAAATGACTCTGGCTGATGTTGCACTCTTTTCTAATGCGTATTTCTTACACAAATCACGTCCCGGCATTTTTTTTCAGTTGCCGCCATTTCTGTCGCACTACCTGCCTGGAATTGTTACCGGGTTTTCTTGTATAGCCGGATCATCCACGTATAATGATTCCTGCAGATCCAACAGGGTCATTGCTCCCTTCGTCTAGGGGTCCAGGACACCGCCCTCTCAAGGCGGGAACAGGGATTCAAATTCCCTAGGGAGCACCAATTACTCATTCTAATACAACATGCAACACAAACTCTCAGCTCCATAGTGCAGGGGAACACATGACCAGCCACTACACCAGTAACTACACCAGCAACTACACTGAAAAACGAAATTTTAATCGCCTGGCCATTAACCATGAAATGACTTACATCCTCGATGGCGCCAACATTTTCGATCAGGAGCCCGACCAGGGGATGTGTAAAAATCTGAGCGCGTATGGCGTTTTATTTTCATCATATAAAAGCATTGACCCTGGAACCATCGTCAATATAAACATTACGCCGCGTCGATCCCTGGTGGTGCCACTGGAAGCCAGGGTTGAAGTCTTACGCACAACAAAAAGTAAGACAGGCAATAGTTTTGAAATTGCGGGTATCATTAAGGTAATGAATTAAAATCCACTGCTGTGCCACTGAATTTCTTTCGCGGGTACCATGAAGTCACTTGCAGGTTGGAGTGAGGCACGAAACCCAACATATGAGGTTGGCCCACCACCGCTGTTGGACTTCGTGCCTCAGTCCAACCTACGAAGAACCGCGTTTTTTACAGCAAATTTCCGGAATCAAGCAGACTGATATATTTAGATGTATTTGGGACATTAATAAGCAATAAAAATGCCTATATAAGACCAGGGCTAATCAACCCCCTGAAACAGCTCCAATATCGCTATTTTCCCGAGGGAAAAAGTCGGCCATACAAGAAATTTTATTGGCATAAGTAAAATAACACGCTATATTCTAATATAGTAATACATATAGAAAAGCAGTCTTGATTTCAAATCATTTTCTAATTCACGTCACAATGTACAGGGGAGATTCCATGAAGCTAAACCCAAGATTACTCGTGCTTGCACTCGTTCTAGGCATGACCGTCCCGTTGACGGCTTTTGCAACCAATGGATATTTCGCGCATGGATATGGCACAAAGAGCAAAGGCCTCGCTGGGGGTGGTAGTGCTTTACCACAAGACGCAATGGCTGCCGCAACGAACCCGGCTGGTATGGTGTTTGTCGGCGAACGCATGGATGTCGGTGCTGCCATTTTTAGCCCGAGCACACGTTCTTATACTGCTGGTGCAGGCTCAGCTGTTCCGGATGGCACAGCCTGTCCTTGTCCTTTCACCATTGGTAGCGGATCAGAACAATCAATCGACAGTGATAATGATTTTTTCCTGATCCCCCATTTTGCCTATAACTGGATGCTCAATGACAAAAGTTCGGCGGGTATAACAGTCTATGGTAACGGCGGCATGGACACCGAGTATGTCGGTGGCACAGCTTCGCTTCAGGGGCCAACAGGCACAAGTATCACTGCACCAGGCACCTATGGTGCAGGTAAAACTGTCATGAACTTATCGCAATTGTTTATCAATGCGAGTTATGCCAGAAAATTCACCGATACTGCCTCCTGGGGTGTCAGCGGTATTGTAGCCTACCAAAAATTCAAAGCAGATGGACTGACAAATTTTGGCGGCTTTTCTTCAAATCCTGGTGCGATATCCAATCAAAGCCGAGATGACAGCACAGGTTTTGGTTTTAAAGTAGGCGTTCAGGGCAAGGTCGGCTCCAGTGTCACACTGGCTGGCTCCTATCAATCCGAGATCGCAATGAGTGAGTTTGATAAATATGCCGGTTTGTTTGCTGACCAGGGAGATTTTGATATTCCCGCCACCGCAACGGTGGGCTTAGCCTGGGCAACATCACCTAAATCAACCTTCACAGCCGATGTTCAGGTTATTTTTTATAGCGATGTTGCAGCCATTGCTAACCCAATTGGTGGACTCACCGATGGTAATTGCATACCCGGTCCAACGGGTGGGACCGGTCCTCAATGTCTTGGTGCCAATGATGGTGCCGGGTTTGGCTGGGAAGACATGACCATTATCAAACTGGGTTACCAGTGGGCCAGCGGCACGGACTGGATCTGGCGTGTCGGACTCAGCAATGGTGACCAACCCATCCCGAACTCAGAAACCATTTTTAATATCATCGCACCCGCTGTCATCGAAACACATCTCACTGGCGGTTTTACCACTAAACTGGGGACCAACAGCGAAATAAGCGGCGCATTCATGTATGCACCGACTGCAGATGTTGAAGGTACCAGTGCGTTTGATCCTAACCAGACAATCACACTGGAAATGTCTCAATGGGAAGCAGAAGTTAGTTATGGCATGAAGTTCTAGGAAGCGTTAATACAAGCAAAGAAAAAGGGGCGCGATGCGCCCCTTTTTTATTGCTTGAATCTTATATATTGATACTTGGGTTATACAAACAAATTCACATCAGACTGCCCGGCGAATTCAAAAAACATGGCCGCACCACCGTACTCAATGCCATCGATGAATTGATTAGGATTCATATCAAACAGGTCAACCGTCATCTGGCAGGCAATAATTTTAACCTCCGCCTCGACACAAAGATCGCGTAGCTCTTCAACACTGGCGACCCCTTTTGACTTCATCTTGTTCTTCATCATCATGGTCATCATGCCTTCCATTCCTGGCAAGGCGGTCACAATATTGGGTAACCATGCATCCATCGCCATTGGCATTGGCATACCCGGATTACCTAACGGACTGACTTTCAGATTAAGATTTTTTTTCAATAATTGCAGACCATAAAAAGTGCAAAATATTTGTACTTCATAACCTCATGCGGCTGCAGTCGACCCAAGGATAAAGGGAGGATATGCCCAATCAAGCGTGCCCTTGGTTGCGATAATAGCTAATTTTTTCTCAGACATGGAAAACCCCTTGGTTTGAATGAAACAATTTCTAACGTCGGAAAATCCTGGATCCATCTATATATAAAATTAGACATCAACACTATGCCTAATATTACAACAAAAAAAATCCTGACGAATCAGGATTTTTTTATCATAAAGAAATACTTACCGCCTTCTTCTGATGATGCCATCAGCTCATTACCCGTTTGCTTGGCAAAAGCATCAAAGTCCTTCACTGATCCAGGATCAGTCGCGATAATGCGTAAAACCTGTCCACTGCTTAAACTCGCAAGGGACTTTTTCGCACGTAAAATCGGTAACGGACAGTTCAGTCCAGTAGCATCAAGTTCCTGATCGAAATCGGCCATCTTAATCAACTCCTTGGAAGTTATTAATTTTTTGGTAAAAACATCAGACGTCCACACCCTTCGGTAAACGACATTAGTATAATATGGTACACTTATTTTCCAAAATTGCACTCACAATGTGGCAACAAACCCAACTATTTTTTGTAAACTTATCCTCAGTTTTCATATGATTAACCCGGTTCAGCACTAGCGTCTTGAAAAAGACGATACTGATAACCATTATAAAAATAGCGCAGATTTCGTCTCTCTGACAGCTAAGTAAATAAAAATATTGATTTTCTATCGCAGAACAATGAAATATTATGTCTAAAACTGACAGGTAGCCTGAGATTGGCATTAAAAAATAAAACTTTCCTTCAAAAAGAGCGTCTTAGTAGCATGCACTCATTTGGTAAAATGGGATTTTTCCCGGCATTTCTACTCTCGCTCATGGTGTTAATTAGTACACCTGCCCTGTCTTATGCAGAAAATCTGGATTTACCGGATTTTGGCAGTACCGCTGATGCCATTATGTCTGTCGAAAGAGAAAAACGCCTTGGTAAAGAGTTTATGCGCAGTGTCCGGCAATACCTCAAGGTGGTTGATGACCCGGTCATCAACAGCTATGTACAGGCGCTGGGAAGCCAGCTGACCAGTCAAATTGGTGACTTCCCCTTCGAATTTACTTTTTTCGTTATTGATGCCCCGTCAATCAACGCGTTTGCAGGCCCTGCAGGGCATATAGGGATACACACGGGGACGATTTTATCATCAGAATCCGAGAGTGAACTTGCTTCAGTTGTCGCGCATGAAATTGCGCACGTCACCCAGCGCCACTTACAACGCTCCATGGAGAAGGCAAACAATTTAAGTCTGCCAACTGCTGCTGCCCTGATTGCCGCCTTAATAATTGGCTCACAAGATGTGCAAGCCGGTTCAGCGCTTCTTATGGCCACAACTGCCGGCAGTGCCCAGGCGCAAATAAATTTCACGCGCGCGCATGAAAAAGAAGCCGACCGGGTCGGTATGCAATTACTCGCCGATGCCGGGTTTGACCCAAGAGCCATGCCGATATTTTTTGAACACCTGCAAAAAAAGACCCGCATGTATTCCAATGCATTTCCTGAATTTCTCAGCACCCACCCGATCACATTAAATCGTATTAGCGATACAAGAAACCGGGCAGAACAATACCCTGTTCAAAAATACAACAATAGTACGAATTTCCACATAATACATTCGACACTCCAGGTCGAATCAAACCGCAATCCTAAAGCACTCTCAAAATATTTTGAAAGTTCGCTGAAATCAGGAAATTACCAGAATGAATTCGCTCAAATGTACGGATATACCCTGGCACTGTTAAAAAACGAGCAATTCGACCCGGCGCGTAACAATATCAAGTCGCTTATCGCGAAAGATTCAGAAAGAGTCCCCTATCTGATAATACAGGCCCAGATTGAAATAAAGGCGGGGGATCAGGATGTTGCGCTTAACTTGCTAGCAAATGCATTGAAGTTATACCCACACAACACACCATTGACCATTCTTTATGCAAACACCCTGCTGGAAAACAATCAGCCCGAGAAATCCAAGAAACTCCTGCAGGCTCAAATAAGGCATAATGCGTTAAACCCTGTCCTTTACAAGCTACTAGCAATGGCTGAGCAACAAACCAGTTCAAAAAGTGCGGCCTACCAGGCGTTGGCTGAGTATGATTATTTAAATGGCCGCACACGCATGGCCATTAACTACCTGCAGATGGCACTCAAAGAGAACGACAGCAAGAAATATGCTCATCCGAGAATTGAGGCTCGCCTGAAAGAATTAAAACAAGAGGTGTTATTACAACAAAAAGACAAGGAAACAGAATAATTTTGAATCCCCCCCTCTGCTCCGAAAACAACACTGACGCGACATTAATGTGACCCGCTCTGCAATTAGAACCATTCTTAATTTAGCGGCTGCCTTGTCAGAAATAAAACACAATCTTTGTTCATTTTATCGCCCCTAATATAAAAAAAACAAAATACCTCATTATCAAAAGTCGCTTGCGTTTTAGGGACATTCTGGTATAAAAACTGGAACTCCGTAAGGAGTTGTAATATTGAGTATTTATCCTATAGTTTAGGTTTGAAATGTCGGACGATTTTTAATGGAATATCACAGTTAGAAGGTTCATACTTTCATTAACTTGCTATGTCAGTAAAAACCATTCACAGGGCGCCATGGCAGCATGGACCCAAATTTCAGATTTGATTAATTATAATAACTGTTTAGGAGAAAAAGATGGGGAGCTCCTCAAGAAAATTTGTACTTGTTTTTAGCAGCTTGGCTTTTCTTGCTGGCAGCCTGGCACTCACACCGCAGATCTCTGTGGCTGATGAAGCAATGGCTAGTGCAGGCAAGAAAGTTGCAGAAAACAGAAAAAAAGGTAATTGCTTTGCGTGCCACGATTATCCGGGTGCTGTGTTACCAGGAAATATTGGACCAAAGTTAGTTAATATGAAGCAACGCTATCCAGATAAAAAGCAGCTACGTGACAAGATTTGGGATGCTACAACTACCAGTCCTAACACGATTATGCCGCCTTTCGGGCGTCATCATATTTTATCTGAGCAAGAAATAGATAATATTGTTGAATTTATCTATAACTTATGAGCATATTAGCGCTTATATCTGGCTTAAATCTGTAAATAAACAGGAGAAATAATGTGACCAGTACCAGCATTAAACGTAGAACCTTTCTCAAAGGGTCACTAGCAAGTAGTGTGCTTGGTGTTGCTATCGGAGCAGGTGTTTTAACACCGCGGATGGTGTTAGCCGCGTGGCCAAAATCAGCATTTGATGCAAAGAATGTCAACGACACTCTAAATGCCCTTTACAGCACAACAAACACTTCTAAAAGTAGCGACATTAAAATCAAAGCACCTGATATTGCTGAAAACGGTGCTGTTGTCCCTATTACCGTTACCACTGGTATCAAGGACGTGGAAAGTATTTCTGTATTAGTAGAAAAAAATCCACAACCATTGACTGCGTTGTTTACCATGGGAAGCAATACTGAAGGGTTTGTCTCAACTCGTGTAAAAATGGGTAAAACATCAAAACTGATTGTTAACATCAAGGCAGGTGGTAAAGTACACACGGCCTCAAAAGAAGTTAAAGTCACTATTGGTGGTTGCGGCGGTTAAGCAACAACATATAGGCAACAACATAAATTAAAAATTTATATTGGGGATAAAGAATTATGGCAAAGAAAAGTATTCGTATACGAGCCAAGGTTAAAAAAGGCGTAACCGAAGTTAAAACGCTTATTAGCCACCCTATGGAAACAGGATTACGAAAAAATAAAAAGACCGGGAAGAAAATACCCGCTCATTTTATTCAGGAAGTGACCTGCGAACATAACGGGAAGAAAGTACTGGGCGCTGATTGGGGTGTTGCAATATCAAAAAACCCATATCTTTCGTTCAAGTTTTCTGGTGGCAACAAGGGCGATACAATTAAAATTAGCTGGGCTGACAACAAAGGCAAAAGCGATAGTGCTGAAGCTAAAGTACGTTAACGCTGGCATAGCCCTGGCAAACTCGGTTGGAGGAAAATAATGAGAAAATTGCTAATATCTATCACTGCACTTAGCTTTATGGTTGGGATGCCTTTACTCGCCCAAGCGTCACCGGAAAGTGATAAAAAGGCGTTTCAAGGCTACTTCATGAAGCGATTCCCTGGAACGGCTTTTGAAGACTTTACCAATGGCGTTTATTCAATTGACCCGATGTCAAGAGAACAATGGGAGGCAATTGAAGAATTCCCTCCTTACGAAATTGCGATTGATGAAGGTCAAGGCATGTTTGAAACACCGTTTAAAAACGGTAAAACTTATGCAAGCTGCTTTCCAAATGATGGCATTGGTGTCAGAAACCAGTATCCCTACTTTGATACTGAAAGAGGTGAAGTTGTCACGATAGTTCTGGCCATCAATGAGTGTCGTATTAAAAATGGTGAAAAGCCATTAAAATACAAAAAAGGCAAAATAGCTGCAATATCTGCATATATGGCCTACACAACTCGTGGTAAACAAACTGATATCAAAGTCTCAGGCAAAGGTGCACAAGCTGCCTATGAAAATGGTAAACAGTTTTATTATGCACGTCGGGGACAACTGAATATGTCTTGTGCACATTGCCACGTAGACAATTCAGGCAACAGAATCCGTGCTGATATCCTCAGTCCGGCTCTGGGTCATTTGTCACACTTCCCTGTATACCGATCTAAATGGGGCGGTCTGGGTACCGTGCATCGTAGATTTGGTGGTTGTAACAAGCAGGTTCGTGCCAAACCATTTAAAGCTCAAAGTAAGGAATATAAAGACCTTGAATATTTCTTAACCTATATGGGTAATGGTTTAACCTGGAACGGTCCAGGCGTACGTAAATAGCATTAATCACCTTGTTACTCAAAAAACCCGGCTTTCAAGCCGGGTTTTTTTTTGCTGCAAAATAAATATTAGCAAAAGGGTAAGTTATTCATCTACATAGTTAACATTGCACATTAATTACATAACATGATACTTTTATGACTTACTTGATATTCAGTACCGCTTGATAAAATAATCATGATTGACAAGTACTGAAATGAACAAAAAATGACCTGCACATTTTAGTATTACAAATTAACTAAACAGGATTATTCTATGAGCCTTTCTCGCCGTGAATTCTTACAAATGTTAGCCATCGCAACTGCTGGAGGAGCGAATTTAGGCTCATTAAGCATCGCGCAAGCAAGCAATAATATTTATAACGTGCCCACTTTCGGTAACGTGTCCCTGCTTCACTACACTGATTGCCACGCGCAGCTCAAGCCTATTTACTTTAGAGAGCCGAATATAAACCTGGGCATTGGCGCAATGTTGGGACGCCCCCCCCATCTCGTCGGAAATAATCTAATCAATCACTTCAATATAGCTAAAGAAAGTCCCTTATCGTATGCCTTTACTTATCTTGATTTTGTAGAGGCCGCAAAACGATATGGCAAAGTAGGCGGCTTTGCACACCTGTCAACATTGGTCAAACAGCTTCGTGCCCAACGTCCAGGCGCCTTGTTACTTGATGGTGGTGATACCTGGCAAGGTTCTGCGACTTCGCTGTGGACTAATGCACAAGATATGGTAGACGCACAAAAGTTACTTGGTGTAGACGTTATGACAGGCCACTGGGAATTCACTTTTGGCGCAGACCGTGTGCAAGAAATCATAGAAAAAGACTTCAAGGATAAAATTGATTTTGTTGCGCAAAATGTCGTGGATAAAGAATGGGGTGAAGCTATATTCAAACCTTATGTCATCAAGGAAATCAACAATACCCCGGTGGCCATTGTCGGGCAAGCGTTTCCATATACCCCCGTCGCCAATCCAAAATTTAAAATTCCTGACTGGAGTTTCGGTATCCGTGAAGAACACATGCAGGAAGTTGTTAATAAGGCGAGAAGTGACGGCGCAAAAGTAGTGATTGTGCTATCGCATAACGGTATGGATGTGGATATTAAAATGGCGAGTCGCGTCACGGGTATAGACGCCATTCTTGGGGGACATACACATGATGCTGTACCTGCTCCTCTGGAAATTAAAAATAAAAGCGGTAAAACACTGGTCATCAATTCAGGTTCAAACGGCAAATTCCTCAGCGTACTGGATCTGGACGTTAAAAACGGAAAAATTCGTGATTATCGCTTTAAACTATTACCTATATTCTCAGACCTGATTAAACCTGACGCCGAAATGGCAGATTATATTGAAAAAGTCAGAGCACCCTTTAAAGAGAAACTGGAAGCCAAACTGGCTATCACAGATGATCTTTTGTACCGCCGAGGAAATTTCAACGGTACCTTTGATCAGCTTATCCTTGATGCCATGATGCAAGTCAAGGACGCAGAGATTGCATTTTCTCCCGGATTCCGTTGGGGAGTCAGTGTATTGCCCGGAGAAGCCATTACATTTGAACAAGTCATGACGCAGACTGCGATCACCTATCCAACGTCAACTTTAAATGAAATAAAAGGTGACAGAATCAAGGATATACTCGAGGACATCGCAGATAACCTGTTCAACCTGGACCCCTATTATCAACAAGGTGGCGATATGGTGCGTGTTGGCGGCTTGCAATACAGTATTAATCCTACAGCAAAAATGGGGAAACGAATTACCGATATGCAACTGAATGGAAAAGCGCTTAGTGCCAACAAGAAATATCGTGTCGCAGGCTGGGCGAGTGTAGAACGCCAACCGGAAGGCGGCAAACCGATATGGGATGTTGTTACCGAATATCTGAAACAACATAAACACGTAAAAATCAGTGAACTTAACGTACCTAGAATTAAAGGTGTTTTACGCAACCCGGGATTTGAGTTTAATTAAACGTATTTAAAACAGGGAAAAGATTTTTTTCTTTTATCTTTTCCCTGCTCTATTCCTTTCCTCTGTTATCTGTTCCCTTTCCCCTGCTTTAATAAATCTTGCGAACCTTATAAACGGCATACAAAAAGAAGCCCGCGGCAGGTAACACGGCGCTTAACATGATATTAAAATGATATACCAGTCCGACGTAACCAAACACCTGATTGATGATATAAAAAAATATCCCGACAAAGGTTCCAACCATAATACGCTGCCCTATACTGACAGACCTTAATGATCCGAAGACAAAAGGTATTGCAAGAAATATCATGACGCCGGTCACAATGGGTAACACTATTTTTGACCAGAATGCCAATTCATAACGACTCGCATCCAGTTCATTCTCTTGTAAATGAGCAATATATTGATATAAACCGATAATGGACAGTGTCTCCGGTTTAACGATCACAATACTTAACAAGTCCGGGCTTAAGGATGTCGTCCATTTTCTATTTTGATAACGCTGCACATTAATGCTGTCCGTGCCGATTTGTGCTTCAGTCACATCCTCCAGGATCCAGCTATCGTTAATAAAATAGGCCACTTTAGCCTGAGTCAACTTATTGAGCTTTCGTGTTTCATCCAGTTCATAAATATTAACACCACCCAATTTACCTTCAGGCAATACTTTTTCAATATTGACAAATTTCAATCCATCTCTTGCCCATACTCCATGAATTTTACCAATTGCTAACGAATTGGACAAAGCCACTGAGCGAAAGA
Organism: Gammaproteobacteria bacterium; assembly: GCA_030610155.1. Lineage (GTDB taxonomy): Bacteria > Pseudomonadota > Gammaproteobacteria > SG8-11 > SG8-11 > JAADIM01. The sequence continues at coordinate 15,605 of JAUWSG010000006.1, read as the reverse complement.
CCTGGGCATAACGTTCACTCACAGGTGCAATCCATTCGCCAATAATAATCACTATTACAATTAATAAAATACCGACCTTCATGACAGATAAAATAATTCTTTTAATAGAAACGCCCGCCGCACGAATGACCGTCAATTCATTACTATTGGCCAGCATCCCCAGACCAATAATTGCGCCAACTAATGCTGCAATTGGAAACATTTGATAAACAATCCGGGGAATAATCAGAAGAACATATTCTGCAGCCTGAATCGCGCCATAACTACCCTGCCCTACATCGCCTAACTGGTCTACATATGTAATAAACGTAAATAGCGCAACAAGAAAAAACATAACAATAGCGGTGCTTTGTAGAATCATTTTTGCGATATATCTGTCAAGGATGATCATATATGTCCGTGGCCTGCAGGCACTTTCAAAAACAAACTTTTAAAACCATACTGATTAATATAAAGCCCGAAAATAAACAGAATCATCAGTCCATGCACCCACCACATACCCAAAGGGGCCAATGCTTCATTACGCTGTATCCACGATTGAGAGACACCCATCAGGTTGTTATAAGCAACATAGACCAGGACACCGACCACTATCTTTGAGTATTTACCCTGACGTGGACTGGTTTTACCCAAAAAAACAGCCAGTATCGCGAGTAACACCGCCGAGACGGGCATTGACAGGCGCCATTGTAGCTCTGCCCGTTCGAACGCATTGCTTGAGCCTATCAAAACAGATGTCGGTTTCGCATCCTGATGACGTGATCTTGGTCTTACAGCACTTTGTTCAATTCGAACGGCACTCTTTTCATAACGTGAAATTTTAAAGCCATCCTTACCTGGAACACCTTCATATCGATACCCGTTTCTTAATACCAGAAACCGGTCACCCGTTGACTCATCGATATGCTGGTACCCTTCCCGGGCGGAAAAAATATCGAAATTCCCCTGCAAATTATTATGAATAAACACATTGGACATACTTGTCTTGTCTTCTGATAATCGCTCAACGTAATACACCCTTTTATCAGAACCAAAGCGCTTGAATCGTCCGGCTAATAATCCTGTCAACTCTGATTTTGAATCGGATTGTTCTCTGATCTGGATTCCCCATTCCACTGCCCAGGGTGAGATATACAGAGAAAATGCCGCGACTATCAGGCCAAAAAACACGGAAAATAACAACACTGTTCTGACTACCTGACCAATTCCAACGCCACAGGCCGCCATAATGGTCATTTCGTTGTCCCGGTAAAGACGCCCGAAGGAAAGCAGCACGGCAATAAATAAACAAAAGGGCAATAACAAAATAGCGGATTTAAGCAGATAAGGAATTAATAAGGTAAACACCAGCTCACCGGAAAACCTGCCCTCGGCAGCATCCGCGAGGTAACGAGCAAAATGCCGGCCCACGAATACCAGTAACAGTATAGTCATGACGGCAAAGAAACCCTGTAAAATCTCTTTAATCAAATATCGATTAATAATCAATGTATGATCGCTCTATTGTTGTGGACGTTGACCCAATTAGAGTACACTAATTAGAGTCCAGACGTTGCCGGACCAGGGCTAATCCCGGAACTACAGCTCCCGGAACTACAGCGCCATAGCTAAATTGCACCGGGTACGACAAATTACTAGAATAACAAAGTTTACAGCATATATTCCTCTTCCCACGCAATGAATAAACACCAGTAAGATCATTTTGGTTGCAAGCTAATAATATTTGAGCAGGAGTAAATATGGAGTTTAGTGTAAAAAGCGGACATTCGGAAAAACAACGCACCGCTTGTATTGTCGTCGGTGTCTTTGAACCTCGCCGTCTCAGCGCACCTGCTGAACATTTAGACAAGGTTACCGATCATTATTTATCGAACCTGATACGGCGCGGTGATATGGAAGGTAAACTGGGCCAGACACTACTGCTGCACAATGTGCCAAACACGCTGGCGGACAGAGTGCTGCTTGTGGGTTGCGGACGCGAACGTGACTTTAATGACAACAAATATCGCAAAGTAATCACGACCGCTGTTAATACGTTGAATGAAACAGGCTCTATGGAGGCGACGTGTTATTTGACCGAACTGAATGTTAAAGGCCGAAATACACATTGGAAATTACGTCATGCCACAGAGGCCGCCCAGGATACGCTCTACCGCTTTGACTCCCTCAAATCCAAAAAAGATAATAATACCCGGCGCCCGCTGCGCAAGTTTATTTTAAGTGTCTCGAGCCGACGTGAACTTGCAGATGGTGAAGCGGCTGTAAAGGAAGGACTGGCGATTGCCAGTGGAACCAAACTGGCGAAAGACCTCGGCAACTTGCCTGGAAACATCTGTACGCCCACCTACCTGGCAGACCAGGCCAGGTCCCTGGCTGATCACTTTGATAACCTGAAAGTCAGCGTACTGGAAGAAGCCGATATGGAAGAGCTGGCTATGGGTGCGTTATTGTCCGTGTCCAAAGGCAGCCGACAACCCGCAAAACTCATCATCATGGAATATGAGGGTGGCAAGAAAAATGCCCAGCCTGTCGTACTCGTTGGCAAAGGACTGACCTTTGATGCCGGCGGTATATCGATAAAACCTTCCGCCAATATGGACGAAATGAAATATGACATGTGCGGTGCTGCAAGTGTCTTCGGTGCGGTATCTGCCGCCGCTGAGCTGGCTTTACCCATCAATCTGATCGGTGTTATACCCAGTTCTGAAAATCTACCTGACGGCGATGCTAACAAGCCTGGAGACATCGTCACCAGCATGTCGGGGCTGACGATTGAAATTCTTAATACTGACGCCGAAGGGCGTTTGATTCTGTGTGATGCCCTTACCTATTGTGAACGATTTAATCCGGATGTCATCATTGATATCGCAACTCTCACGGGGGCCTGTGTCGTCGCATTAGGTAAACACGCCAGTGGCTTGCTCGGAAACCATAATCCACTGACGCATGATTTGCTAAATGCGGGCAAATATACCGGTGATCGTGCCTGGGAGATGCCTCTTTGGGATGAATATCAGGATCAACTTAACAGTAATTTTGCGGATATGGCTAATATTGGTGGCCGGGACGCCGGCACCATCACTGCTGCCTGTTTTTTATCGCAATTCACCAAAAAATTCCATTGGGCACATCTGGATATCGCCGGCGTGGCATGGAAATCGGGTAAAGAAAAAGGCAGTACAGGCCGACCTGTACCTATGTTGACCCAGTATTTGATTGATCATAGTGCAAAAGAATAAATTCGGGTATTCGCTACAATAATATTGTATACTTTTTATACAATAGCGGGGTACGAAAATAATCCGTCTGACAAGGTTCAGTTTGCGTGTAAAATGGGCGAAAGGATATTCCGTCCGGGTCATGAGTCGATACCTGATTCCTTTGACTAATTCGAGCATGTGACTGAAATCGCTGATAAAAAAATGTCGGCAAAATCAAAAGCCAGGGAACCTTTGATGTGTCTGAGATTCCCTAAGAGCACTACCGGTTTTTTCGTGAACATGGATGCCCATTGAAATCACATGAACTTGCTGGCTGAAATGAAAGCGAAATTGATGAAAAACGAAACAAAACTACACACAGATATCGATCAAACTGAGGAAGTGGTAGAACAGGAACCTCCCAGTGCAATTGATGCCTTGTCGCGCCTGAAATCCTTCAGGCTGCAAAAACCAAAAATACGCTCTGCACCGCAACAGGATTTTTCAGCCGATCAGAATATACCCACTTTAGATGAGATTGCATTGCCAGGTAACAAGGTCACTCATGACAAAAACACCGCAGGCATACCCATACCCCGGCATTTATTAAAACCTGACAGCGGTAAAAAAGACCTGGCGGTGACACCCGAGTTAATCGACAAACTGAACCACGAGTTGCAAATTGCATTAATTCCGGAAATCGAGAAAGCCATTTCTTTTGCGCTTAATAATGCGTTAGCGACCGTGATGGATCACGCCTCCAGAACAACTAAAGCCCGGGTCCGTGAACGAATTGAAAAACTCCTACCAAAACTCATCGAACAACATCTGGCCCGCATTGCTGATGAGGATGATAAACCCTGAGCAAGTTCTAATACCACGAAACTCATTTCAAACGGCAAGCTTCCTGTCGCCCGCGTTAAAAACATCCCTCAAAACAATTCACCTTAACAGGCATAAGAACGTATAATACCCGGCTTATCGAGTAATCTATTACCTCTATTGATGCGTATTACATAAATATCAGGCTTAATTTAAATGGAAAAAACATACAATCCCCAGGCAATCGAGCAAACGTGGTACTCAAACTGGGAGGAAAAAGGTTATTTTAAGCCCTCTGGTAATGGCGAGCCCTACTGCATCATGATCCCGCCCCCCAATGTCACCGGACGGCTGCACATGGGACATGCCTTCCAGGACACAATAATGGATGCGCTGACTCGATACCATAGAATGAAGGGGCATAACAGCTTATGGCAGGCAGGTTCTGACCATGCCGGTATCGCCACCCAGATGGTGGTTGAACGACAGCTCAACGAAGAGAAAAAGACGCGGCATGATCTCGGTCGAGAGGCTTTTCTCGATAAAGTCTGGCAATGGAAAGAACAATCCGGTGGTGAAATTACACAACAATTGCGTCGCATGGGTGCATCGCTCGACTGGTCTCGTGAACGCTTCACAATGGATGAGGGTTTATCAGATGCCGTTCAGGAAGTGTTTGTCCGGCTTCACGAAGAGGGATTAATTTATCGCGGTAAACGCCTGGTAAACTGGGACCCGGTTTTGCACACCGCGGTGTCTGACCTGGAAGTCATTTCAAAAGAAGAAAACGGCCACCTCTGGCACATGCGTTACCCACTGAGCGATGGTAGCGGACATCTTGTTGTCGCCACCACCCGACCTGAAACCATGTTGGGTGACAGTGCTGTTGCGGTACACCCGGATGATGAACGTTATAAACACCTGATTGGAAAAACAATCAACCTGCCGTTAGTGGACAGGGAGATTCCGATCATCGCGGATGACTATGTCGATCAGGAATTTGGTACCGGCTGTGTCAAAATCACACCTGCCCATGACTTTAATGACTACGCCATGGGGCAACGTCATCAATTGCCCATCATCAATATATTTACCATCGATGCAAAAATAAATGATGTTGCGCCGGCTAAATATCAAGGCCTGGACCGCTACAAGGCACGTAAAATAATTCTGCAAGACCTTGAAGAACTCAAATTACTGGAAAAAACAGAAGACCACAAACTGGTTGTACCCCGCGGGGACCGTACAAACTCGGTCATCGAACCCTTTTTGACAGACCAATGGTATGTCAAGGAGGGACCGTTAGCAGAGCCCGCGATTAAAGCCGTTGAAGATGGCGACATCCGCTTTGTCCCGGATAACTGGAAGAACACCTATTTCGAATGGATGCGTAATATTGAAGACTGGTGTATCAGTCGGCAGATATGGTGGGGGCACCGTATTCCTGCCTGGTATGATGATGAAGGCAACGTTTATGTCGGTAGAAACGAAGAAGACGTCCGCCAAAAACACCAATTGAATCCATCTATTGCGCTAAGACAGGACGAAGATGTTCTGGACACCTGGTTTTCATCCGCACTGTGGCCCTTTTCAACCCTGGGTTGGCCGCAAGAAACGCCTGAACTAAAAACATTTTACCCTACCAACGTGCTGGTCACCGGTTTTGATATTATCTTTTTCTGGGTCGCACGTATGATCATGATGGGGCTGAAATTCACCGGTGAAGTGCCCTTTCGCGAAGTGTATATCCATGGGCTGGTTCGTGATTCACATGGCCAGAAAATGTCGAAATCAAAAGGCAATATTCTGGATCCAATAAATATCATAGACGGTATAGAACTCGAACCATTAGTAAAAAAACGTACTACCGGCCTGATGCAGCCTGAAATGGCACCAAAGATCGAGAAAGCAACACGCAAGGAATTCCCCAAAGGCATTCCTGCCTATGGCACTGATGCATTACGATTTACCTTTGCCATCCTGGCCTCGACCGGTCGTGACATTAATTTTGACATGAACCGTATCGAAGGTTACCGGAACTTCTGTAACAAGCTCTGGAACGCGGCGCGTTATGTACTGATGAACACCAGCGATAAGGATACTGGCTGCCACGGTGGTGAAATGGAAATGAGTCTTCCGGACTTGTGGATATCTTCGCGCATGCAACTTGTTAATATCGAAGTATCCAGGGCAATTGAAAACTACCGTCTGGACCTGGCTGCCAAAGCATTATATGAATTCATCTGGAACGATTACTGTGACTGGTATCTGGAATTAACCAAACCCATATTGACCTCAGAACAGAGCTCGGAAGCCGCACTGCGTGGCACACGCAACAGTCTGGTTTCTGTATTGGAAAGCACGCTGCGGATGGCCCATCCGTTCGTTCCTTTTATCACTGAAGAAATATGGCAACAGGTTGCTCCCCTCGCCGGTATTAAGGGTGATACCATCATGACACAGGCCTTTCCGGTGGGTAGAGAAGATACAGTACATCCTACCGCCATCCCTGATATGGAATGGGTACAGACATTCATTATTGGCGTCAGGAAAATACGCAGTGGTTATAATATTGCACCTAACAAACCGTTGACTGTGTTATTGCAAAATGGAACACAAAACGATCTGAATTTATTATCAAATAATACGCAATATATTACGGCGCTGGCCAAACTCGATTCCATCACCTGGCTGGAAGAAGGTGACAGTGCGCCGGAATCCGCCACCTCGCTGGTTGGCAATATGAAAATATTGGTCCCGATGGCCGGGCTGATTGATAAAGCAGCTGAACTCGCACGGCTCAACAAAGAAAAAGAAAAACTGTTAAAAGAATCTGGAAAAAGTGAAAATAAACTCGCGAGTTCGAAATTTATTGAACGGGCACCCGCTGAGGTTGTAGAAAAAGAGAAGCAGAAGCTGGCTGATATGCAGGCGGCTATTGTTCAATTTGATGAGCAGATTGTTAAGATAGAGGCGATGGAGTGAGGCTTTGCTGCAGTAATTCAGGCATGGCCTGCCTGATGGTGTCAGACAAAAATGATCCTGCATACAGAGCATCATACGCTCAAAATCACAGACGGACGATAATATCAAAATGAATATTCTTCCTTGTGGATTGGCAAAATAAACAATGCAAACTAAATCTGAATTTCTGACTTTACGTCAACACCTTGAACAAACCATTATAGGTCAACACAAGTTGCTGGATCGACTTATGATCAGTCTACTCACCGGTGGCCATGTATTACTGGAAGGCGTGCCCGGCCTGGCGAAAACCACGGCAGTCAACACACTCGCAAGCGGTGTACATGCCAGCTTTCAACGTGTGCAGTTTACACCAGATCTTATGCCGGGCGACTTAACCGGTACTGATGTCTTTGATCCCGAGACACGCCGCTTTACCTTTGTGAATGGCCCCATATTTCACGAGATTATCCTGGCCGACGAAATCAATCGTGCCCCGCCCAAGGTTCAGTCGGCATTACTGGAAGCAATGGCGGAACACCAGGTAACGGTGGGCGGTGTGACACGACGTCTACCCGACCTGTTTGTAGTGATGGCGACGCAAAACCCCCTGGAACAATCTGGTACCTATCCACTACCTGAGGCTCAGCTCGATCGATTTTTATTGCATGTGGTTCTGGATTATCCCAGCCCCGAAGAAGAATTAATCATTCTGCAACAAGACCGCACGCGACATTTTGATGAAGACAGTCAAACACTCGATTCGCCACTCACACCGGCAACTGTATTGGCTGCACGACGAGAAGTTGCCGATATGCACGTGGAAGAAATGCTGGAACGCTACATTGTGTCTCTGGTGACTGCAACGCGTCAACTTGGGGAATGGAAGTCTGAATGGGAGGGTTACCTGCTCGCCGGTGCTTCACCGCGCGCCTCCATTGCCTTGTTAAGAGCTTCCAGTGCACTGGCCTATTTGCAGGGGCGAGATTATGTCACCCCGGAAGACATCCAGGATATCGCGCCCGATGTACTGCGCCACCGCTTGATTCTTAACTATGCGGGTCGTGCTGCACAAATCACCGTAGATGACATCATACAACACCTCCTTGAAACTGTCCCTGCACCCTGACATGCAAGCCATTACTGCTTTGTCAAATACGTTACTCAGTAGTCTACGAAGTTGGTTATCAAATTTTCTTATTTCCAGCCCGGATGATTTCACTCAGCCATTACTCAGCAAGAAAGATATTCTCGAGCTGCGACATCGTATGTTTTCGCAAAACACGCAGCCCGCGAACACACACGACACCGCCCACAAACATATGGGTGATACTCGCTCAATACATCGAGGTTATGGTCTGGACTACGAAGAAAGCCGACCTTATCAGCCTGGTGATGAACCCCGCTATATGAATTGGCCACTCACCGCAAGAACAGGTGAGCTGTATATGAAGGTGTTCCGGGAAGAGCGCCATCCCGGTGTATTTGTATTGCTTGACCGACGTAAGAGCATGCGTTTCGGTACCCGTACACGCCTGAAAGTCACCCAGGCAGCAAGAATAACTGCTTGTATCGCGTTTGATGCACAACAACATCATGCCTCTGTGGGTGGTGTCATTCTGGAGGCTACTCCCAGGGGTCCGCAATGGATTAGAGAGACTGTCGGTGAGCAAGCCGCCTTCGATCTGATTTACGCTGCCAGTGCCCCCTGTCCTCCGATACCCGCATCCCAGGCACATTCCAGTCAGTCGACGGAAAATGAATTTGATTTCAATTATGTGTTGAACATGTTGCAAGCCATGCTCATTCCTGGAACAACACTTTATTTAATCAGCGACTTTATTGATTTAGAGCAACAACATCGCGCCAGGCTGATGCAACTGGCAGCACAAAACCAGGTCCATGCGATACATATTTTTGACCCTGCTGAACAACACTTACCCCAGGTTGGAAGAGCGCGCTTCCAAACATCGAGTGATAACCCGGATGTCACTATTGATACAAATGCCGCGAGCACCAACAGGTCCTATAATGATGCGGCGCTGAAACATTTCACAGCACGCAAACAACTATTCCATGCGCTGAATATAAAGTATACTCAGATTTCCACCGAGTGTGATGCCATCGAAACTGAGCTCACTGCGTTATAACTATCCCAGTCGGCAAGCTAACCCTGATGCAAGAGAACCCAACAGTACTTGAAGGCATTCTTGATATTGAACCACCCTCAATGCCAATTCTATATGCTTTGGAATTCAATGCGTTCAATATTATTTTCGTCAGCCTGATCGTCATCGCTTTGTTGCTTATTACCACATTTCTGTTTTGGCGACGCTATTTTTCTGTGCGAGGGTTAGCGCGACGCCGACTCGCCACATTGCAGAATTATTTCAAAAAACAACAACTAGAAAACCACCACACCGCCTTTGAGCTTTCAAACATCCTGCGTGAAGGATTGAATTTGAAGCAGCTTTCAAACCGTACTGCCTTACCAGAAAAATTACGCTCGCATAATGACCGCTGGAGAACATTTCTCAAACGTTTATCTATTGCCCGTTATTCATCAAAGGGGTATGAACCAGAACAAGTCGCATTGCTATTCGAAGATGCAGAGTTTTGGTTAAACTGCTGGCCGGGAGTGAAAAATGACTGACATAACAACATCAGGTGCTATTGAATTCACACATCCTGAATGGTTGTGGTTATTGCCCCTTTTATTCTTCATCACGCTGGTATTGCGTACGATAGGCGACCATAAAGAACCCGCTAGCCTTGCCACCGGCTACCTGAATCTCCGTCATCGAGTTCTACATCCACTGATTTCGTTGTTACCGAAAAGTCAATCCATTTACAAAACTCCCGTAATACAAATAATAATCTACGGGCTCGTGGTGATTAGTCTCATCATTAGCCTGGCAGAGCCTGTCCGTATCGGGGAAAGACTGCCTGACCCACCACAAGAACGCGACATTGTCTTTATTGTTGATACTTCTGTCTCCATGATTTTGCGTGACTATGTACTTGATGGTGAGCGCATTGATCGTATGACTTTGCTGAAAGGTGTATTAGATCGCTTCATACAACAATTACCCGGCGAACGCATTGGTATTATTATTTTTGGTGATGCCGCCTATACACTCGTGCCACTCACCCGCGACCAATCTTTATTGCGTCGCATGATATCCCGCATACAAGCCACCATGGTTGGGCGTTTCAATAATATAGGAGACGCTATTGCCCTTGCGGTAAAACAAACTCGTCAACAGCAGGAAGGAGAGCGGCATCGAGTGCTGGTCATGCTCACAGACGTCGATAACCCCACGGGAACGATTCATCCTGAAACGGCGGCCGAACTAGCTCTAGAGGCCGGGCTACCCTTGTACACTATTGCTATCGGCGCGACGACAGTCGAGGCTGAAGAACAACGTACAACTGGCCTTATCTATGAACCCGTTGACATCGCATTACTTAAAGCAATTTCCGAACGCACTGGCGCTCGCAACTATCAAGCGGGCGATGCTGAAGCGCTTGAACAGGCCATTAATGATATTGCCCAACATGAGACCAACAAACGCGAGATACCTCCGCGTTATTATCGCGAACCTCTTTACTTTTGGCCATTACTGTTTGGTCTTGCCCTGCTTGTATTATCTACATTTTTTTCGACGCTGGGATTACAACGCTTATTTAACCTGCCTGTGCCTGAAGCAGAAAAAGAAACGGGGAATGTAAGCGAATGAATGCTGCAGAGTTGACAAACCTGTTTCAGATTTTATCCTGGCGCGAGCCCCTCTGGCTATTGTTGATATTCTTGCCGGTATCGTCATGGTTGCTTTACTCGTTAATGCAGCGCAAACAGTCGGCCTATGCCGATTCCCACTTGATGCCCTGGCTTGTTTCACACCAGAGCATAAAAATATGGCAACGATTATTCTCAAAAAATAGCGCTTATGTCATGGCATGGGTGCTATTTGGCATTGCGGCTGAAGGCCCACGTCTGCCCCTTGAGCTGGCGACACAAGAACAGGCCACGGATATGGATGTTATGCTCGTAGTGGACGTATCCCGCTCAATGCATGTTACTGATATTAGTCCCAGCCGTTTGCGACGTGCTCAAATCGAGATCGAAGAGTTTTTAGAACGCGCCAGTGGCAGCCGGGTTGGCGTTATTGTCTTCGCCGCCCGCCCTCATTTGCTTGCCCCCTTGACGTCAGATCATACGGCCTTACGTTTTTATCTTCGGGCACTTGATACCCTGGTATTACCTACTCACGGTAGCGAGCCTGTCACAGCGCTTATGTTAGCGCATAAAGAACTTACTAATAGTACAAACCCAACCGCCATCATTATGCTCAGTGATGGCGACTTTACAACAATTCCTGATTCTTCAATGACCACCTTAAAGCAAGCTAACATTCCACTTTATGTATTAGGCCTGGGGAACATTGAAGGTGAAGCGATACCGCTTGATAATGGCGAATGGTTACAATATGAAGGCCGCCCGGTTATTTCACGTTTAAACGAAAAGAATCTGCGTAAGATAGCGAACCTAAATGGTGGTAAAAATGGTGATGCCAATCAAAACAACTACACACCTGCCCTCGATGATGATAGCGACTGGCAACAACTTTATGACAAGGGCATTGCCAGACTTACCATAAGTCCAGAAGAAGACAGTGCTGACCATAACATCATCTGGCAAGAGCTCTACCACTGGCCGTTATTTACCGCTCTGATGTTGTTGTGGTTATCACTCATACCCTATGGCCTTCGTTTACACTCTCACCTGTCTCTACCAATCACCACCCACAAACCATTCTCTAAAACAGCGGCCATTACAATCGTCAAAACACTTGCCATTTTTTCTGCCATCATCTTATTGAACCTGTTTCCACAACAAGAGGTATTTGCCATCAACCCGGCAAGTTTGAAAAATGATGAGCCAATCAATGAAAAGCAGGCCTATAAAAACTACACCAACAGCAACTACCCTGCCGCGCTGGCAATTTACAAACAACTCTCTGGTTATACTGCGCGCCTGGGCGAAGGTTCAAGCCACTACAAAATGGCGGACTACAAGGGCGCCTTACACCAATTTAATCAGGCCATACTGGCTGCCAATAATGATCCAGAGCGTGCAATTGCAATATTCAACCTGGGGAATAGTTATTTTCAAACGGGCAACTACGCCGCGGCTGTAACAGCATACCGCGATGTACTGCTATATCAACCAGAGCATAAAAAGACCCTGCATAATTTAACTTTCAGCAGCGCCTTGAAAAAAGCCGTGGACGAGCGTTTGCAGCCCACCAACCAGGACATCCACATGGGTTCCGGTCCACCATTTGCACCTGCCAGCGATGCTCTACCAACCAATGACAATAATTTTCTCGCCATTATTAAAGAAAATGAAAATCTGGAGTTGGAAACACTTCCTCTACCCGAATTAGCCGACATTTCGGACGCCACCCTGAAGGCCCTTATTAACAAAGGCCTGAGCCAGGTAAGACTTGCCGCTGAAGATACGACTCGTGTTAAACAAGCAGATTATAAGCGCAACAAACTCGCTTTCATCAACGCCCAACTACGCATGGCAGAACTGGAAGATCAACAGGTGTTACTGTGGAAGCAATTATTTGAAATGGAAGAAGGATTTCCTGCGCCACTTACAGAGCCACGACAGATACCCGGTATAGCACCATGGTAAGACAACTAGCCTATGCGATAAGTCTATTATGGCTGCTGCCAACATTTGCAGTTGCTGCCCCTCAAATACTACTTATCCTAGACAAAACAGAAATCCAGCTTGGCCATCATATTGATGCTGAACTCTATGGCATTAATCTTGAAGAAAAACTGATTAATATCGACTTGCGTGAACTCGAAAAGAAATTCGGCGTGATTATTGAAGAAACCACCGAAGAGACTGAAGACCCTCGATGGCCGGATCAACCCGTACAGTTAATACAGCTCAAACTTTATCCCCGACAAGTTGGTACGCTTACCATACCGATACTGAGTCTTGCGGGCATTCAAAGCAAATCACAACCCATTTTGGTAAAACCAGGTATACATAGATCACACAGCGGTGACATTAACATTAAGCGTGATATTACAATCTCATCGACTCAGGCATGGGAACGCCAACAAGTGGTCATCGAGATGAAAGTCACCACAACAGATACCTTTGTCTCACTGCGTTCAGAAGAACCAAAGATTCCAGGCTTTGAAGTATTTAGCTTGCCTGAAAAAACTGAAATAATTCAGCGTAATGGGACCGAATATACAGTACTGCACATTGGCTGGGCACTATTTTCACTTTCTGCAGGACAATACAATATTGATATACCACCGATTGAATATCGCAAGTCCGGCCAAACCTTGAGAACTTATTTTCTGCCGCAACAAGACCTGAATATTAAGGCTTTACCTCCTTATATACCGCCTACAATGCCAGTTGGCAAAATCAGCATCGCTAGCGCCCTGAAATCAGATAAGCTGATTTTACCGGACACACTAAACTATTGGGATATCGAACTGACTGGCCGTAAAGTTTCACCGAACTGGATGCCACCAGTATTGCGACAAATTAACTCCAACCCTGAAATTCGCTTTTTTCCGACAAATACGCAACGAAAACAAACCGCAATAAAGGGCACTCTACAAAGTCAGGTCTTACATCACATACCCTTTAAACCTGTTGTCAGCGGCAGACTAAACTTACCGACCTTACGCGTACAGTATTTTGACCCGGATAGCGGAAGAATAATCACTACAACTCACCAGCCACAAAATGTCGTTGTTCTTGGCATGTTCTGGCGGGTCTTCATTGGCAGTTTGGTCTGCCTATTGCTGTTATGGACAGGTAAATCTCTTTACGATAAATTTTGTTTTATTCGCAAGCGCAGCCATCTTCGACAAAATGCCGTGGGCCTCATAGAAAAGGCAAACACCATCATTGATATACGAAAAGCAATGTGTATATTAGCCAGGGCAGAGGGTTGGCCTACTAATATGACTCTACGCAACTGGGCACTGCATTGGCGATCACATTTTAATGTGAATAATGATTTTGACATCTTAATGAAGCAGCTTTCCAAAGCCAGTTATAGCCAGGAACATTCAATTGACCTGGATAGATTTCGCGCCGAGTTACTCACTCAATTCCGTTCGATATAGCACAGAAAATCGAATTATCGATTCTTCGGTGTCTAATATATTTTCCATGAAAAAATTGTTACGATAGAGACAATGGAATAACGAAAGACTCAGGATACCTCAACGTTTAAAGTAATACTGGTGCGATGAAGACAATGAAAGCCTTAGTTAAAAAAAATACCACGGAAGGTTTGTGGTTAGAAGATGTGCCTATCCCGAAAGTTGGCAATAATGATGTGCTGGTCAAGATCCAGAAAACAGCCATTTGCGGAACGGATGTACACATATACAACTGGGACGAATGGGCACAGAAAACAATCCCCGTGCCAATGACAATCGGCCATGAGTTTGCTGGTGTTATTGTTGAAATGGGCGCGAATGTCACCGAATTGAATATTGGTGACGTGGTTTCCGGAGAGGGACACATTGTCTGCGAGCGTTGTCGTAACTGTTTGGCTGGCAGGCGCCACCTTTGCCCCAATACGATTGGTATTGGCGTAAATCGCACGGGTTGCTTTGCCGAGTATTTATCTATTCCTGCCAAAAATATTTTCAGACCGAATTTTGAAATTCCTCTGGAAGTACTTGCCTGTTTTGATCCTTATGGAAATGCTGTCCACACGGCGCTTTCTTTTAACATGGTAGGTGAGGACGTGTTGATCACTGGCGCAGGCCCAATTGGCATTATGTCTGCGATGGTTGCTGCCCACTGTGGCGCACGCAATATCGTCATTACCGATATAAATGATTACAGACTGGATCTGGCAAAAAGCATCGTACCAAAAGCGATTCCCATCAACGTTAACAACGGGGGAATCACTGAAGAATTCATGCGTAGCCTGGGCATTCTTGAAGGCTTCGATGTGTGCCTGGAAATGTCAGGCTCGCCAAAGGCGTTCAGGGACGTGCTCGGCATGATGATTAATGGTGGCAGCATTGCGATGCTCGGCATCATGCCGGATGGTACCGGTATCGACTGGACCAAAGTCGTTTTTAAAGGGTTATTTATTAAAGGCATTTATGGTCGTGAGATATTTGAAACCTGGTATAAAGGCGTGATGATGGTACAAAGTGGTCTGCCGTTGGAAAAAATTATTACCCATCGTTACCATTACACCGATTTCCAGAAAGGCTTTGATGTCATGCGATCAGGTCAATCCGGCAAGGTGATCCTCAGCTGGGAAGCGCGTTAAATAAACGGAGAGCAGATATGAGCTTCAATAGTGCGAAAACAAGTCTGGCGCAAGAGTTAGAGGAAATAAAAGAAGCCGGCCTCTGGAAAAATGAACGTGTCATTGCCTCTGATCAGAAAAACAATATCACCCTGGCTGATGGCAGCGAGGTAATTAATATGTGTGCCAATAACTATCTCGGCCTGGCAAATAATCCTGAAGTCATACAGGCAGCAAAAGATAGTTATGAGCGGTGGGGTTTTGGACTCGCTTCGGTGCGTTTTATCTG
>JAUWSG010000055.1 GCA_030610155.1 Gammaproteobacteria bacterium | reverse complement strand
GTTGCCATCTTTTTTAAAGAACACATTAGTATCAAATCCGTGGCCGGTGCTATGATGGCCGTTGCCGGTATTGGACTGTATTTTCTGGCTATTTAGCTTGATACCATAATTTATTTCAGGTTATTATGCGTCAGAATTTTATCAAAAATATCTTTCAACTGAGGCCATCATGAATTGCAAACAAATACTATCTAACACCTTCTTTTGCCTGTCCCTGTTATTTGCTACATTCCAGGCTGCCAGTGCAGAGGAACTGTTTGAAGTACCCGTCGGTATTTCACCCGTCATGAGTTCTTCTGCCATGTTTATCGCCAAAGAAAGAGGCTATTTCAAGGAACAAGGCCTTAAAGTCAATATCAACCCTTTTAAAGCCTCGGGTGCCAAGATGGTCCCCTTCCTGGCAACGGGCCAACTTATGGTCGGAGGCGGTAATATCAGTGCCGGTATGTATAACGCCATTGCACATGACATCCCGATAAAAATTGTTTCGGATAAAGGCACTGTCTCGCCGGGTCATGGTTATCTTGCATTGATCGTCAGAAAAGATCATGTCGACAGCGGTCGTTATAAAAGTTTTGCCGATCTCAAAGGCATGAAAATGGCCGTCACGGCAAAAGGGGTATCACAGGAAATAGTCACAGAAAAATTTTTACAGAAAGCAGGATTGAGTCTGAAAGACATCAAGCTGGTGACGCTGGCCTATTCTGATATCAATATCGCATTAGCCAATAAATCGATTGACGCCTCAATTCAGATCGAGCCTTTTGTGGCAGCGGCAGTCAGTAACAATATTGCAATACGCGTCGCCGGGGATGACGAAGCCTATCCCAATCAACAAAGTGCCGCCATTATGTACTCACCCATCTTTATCGAAAAACACCCGGCGCAGGCAAAAGCCTTCATGGTCGCTTATGTCAAAGGGCTACGCGATTACAATGACGCATTTGAAAAGGGAAAAGGCAAAGAAGAAATCATTTCAATTCTGACCAAAAGTACCCGCATCAAGGACCGCAAAATCTATGAAAATGTTGCACCTGTAGGCTTGAGCCCGGATGGCAAAGTAAATATTGAAAGCCTTAGAAACGATGCAAACTGGTATTACAAGCGTGGTTACCTGAAGAAAAAACCCGACATCGATTCCATTGTCGACCTCAGCTTTGCTGAACATGCTGTGAAAATACTCGGCGAATACAAATAATTTGCTCAACACAGCAAATAGATCCCCCTCATTAGCGCCCCTTCTGGTAATATTTTAGACACAAACCAGAGGGGATCACAGCATTTCCAGAAATATAACAATAAGCGCGGAAAACCTCAGCAAGGTTTTTTCTAATAACGGGCAACCAACAACCGCTTTCCATGAGCTGAATTTCACTGTCAGCCCTGGTGAGTTTTTTTGCCTGCTGGGGCCCAGCGGCTGTGGCAAGTCGTCTGTACTGAATACGATCTCCGGCCTGGAAAAACCCAGCGCGGGAAAATTAATCATTTCCGACCCGCAAAGCGACCACGACCCGAAAATCAGCATGGTTTTTCAGGAACATGGTCTGTTCCCCTGGATGACATTAAAAGACAATATTGCCTTCCCGTTACAAAACGACCCCGCAATAGATAGACAGCAGGTCGAAAAAATTTGCAGCCATTTTTTACAAAAAGCAGGTTTATCAAAATTTGCGGATTATTTTCCGCACCAGGTTTCCGGCGGCATGAAACAGCGCATCAGTATCGCCAGAAGTTTCGCGGTCGATCCCGACATACTCTTGATGGATGAGCCCTTTGTGTTTCTTGATTATCAAAATCGTTTACTGTTACAGGAATTATTATTAAGCCTGTGGCAGGACTCAAACAAAACAATTATTTTTGTCACACACAATATCAATGAGGCAGTGTCACTTGCAGATCGAGTAATGATCATGACAGCCCATCCGGGCAAAGTTAAAACAAACATAAAAATCGACCTGCCACGGCCACGCGACATGTTTGAAATCAGAAAATCAACTGAATACACCGAATACGTCAATCACATTACCGATTTGCTCAAGGATGAGATGATTGCCACCCAACAACAAGCACAAGTGGAAACCAGTCACGAAATATGAAAGCCGCCTTATCCAATCTGGTCTCACCCGTCCTGTTGTTCCTGATCTGGGAAGTAAGCAGTCAAAGCGGTTTGCTGGACACCCGATTCTTTCCAGCACCCAGCGCTATTTTCTATCATTTGATTTTTGTCAGCCCGGATGAAGGCATCATTACGGATATCTTTGCCTCACTCAACCGCATCACCTGGGGTTATTTACTCGGCGCACTGACGGGCATCGCACTGGGCATTGGTATGGGCTTATCGAAGCCGTTGAAAACAGCAATCTACCCGGTCGTGGCCATGCTTTACCCTATCCCCAAAATAGCAGTACTACCGCTTATCATGCTGGTATTTGGCATCGGCGAGACGTCCAAAATTGTTGTGGTCTTCATCGGCAGTTTCTTTCTAATTCTGATTAATACATTACATGGCGTGGCGAGTTTACAAAAAATATACCATGATGTTTGTTTCGTTTATCGCATCAAAAAGGCCAATTTTATTTTTCGTGTTGTATTACCGGGTGCGCTACCTTCAATCTTTATCGGCCTGAAACTGGCCATTGGATACAGCCTGGTCATTGTGGTAGCGGCAGAATTTTCGGGTGCCGATGCCGGCATCGGCTATCTTATCTGGCAATCCTGGGAAACATTTTCAATCAAATCCATGTATGCAGGTATTTTTGTGATCGGCGCATTGGGATTTATATTTACCTATGCACTTGAACACCTGGAACGAAAACTCATCCCCTGGAAAAACACACGCTGACAGATTGGTTATTTTGATTTCCCCAATTTCTTGATCTTGTCTAATTGCAACTTTCTTTCCTGCCGCGCAATGTAACAATCATTAATTAGCATTTCGATTAAACTAATCAGTAACTCCGGTTCATTTTCATCTACTTCTGTAATGACATTGATATCTTTTTCCATATGAAGCCGAATAGAACCCAGAGTCATTACCGTTCTTATGGTTTCCCAACTCAGGGGGTCAAGTTTGGATTTCACCTTACCGAATTGCTCCACAAGATTACCGGATTTTAATTTAAAAAAATCAGTTACAATACTTTGTAAACAACGTCTGGCCAATGTGGCAGACGATTTTGGGCTCAAGGTGACGATAGCAGATGCCTCATCATAATCATCAACAATATTCTGAGGAATATAGGCCGGGAGTGTCTTTGATGAACTTCCAGGGATCAGTTGCCATTTTTTTATCAGCTCCCCACCCATCCATTGCTTACTGTTGACCCAGAATAGTTCATAGAGATGGGCCTCCAGGGTGAATTTTTTACATTGGGGATTTGGGCATAAAATAAACTGCGTGACGATGCGACGGTTTTCTTCCGCTTCCTCAAGGGTAAAATCCGTATGGCCGAGGCGCAAGCTATGCGTCGTAATAGTGGCATTATGATTACAAAAGGGGCATTTCCAGTCGAAGGCAAGTTGCCCTGTTTCCTCCAGAATGCCTTGATTTCCTGTTTTTTCTGCCATATTAATAATCAGCTACCCTGGCTGCGTGATTTTATTTGTTACTTAACAAGCTATTACACTCAGCAGACTCATCATGCGGTATAATATTGTTGATCCATTGGCGAACATCGCCATTTGCGTAATAACACATTGATTAAATCGGACTCTTGTCAATTAACTTAAGGCAAAGCACAGCATAAGAAGCACTACCAATAATACGGTATTTTGATTCAAAATATGTTTAGAAACCTCATATTACACCCCTGTTTCCAGCTGAAAATTTTATTGTTTATGACGTCGTTTTTGCCTGGCTTTGCCAATATGGGCAATGCCAATGCTGCTGACATTAAAACCAGCGAAACAAAACAATCACTCAAGGACAAACACCATAAACGTTCACGGCAATGTTTTGAATGTCACCTTGATACTGAAAGCCCTGCATTTAAAACCATATTAAACACACAATGTGTTGAGTGCCATAAAGCGGGTTGGGCAAAGGGTAAACTGGAAGAACTGGCCCGGGAACCTGAAATGCCTGATTCTGTCCCGACTAAAAAAGCCAGCGGGCAAGGCCCGGGCATGAGCGTCCCCATGCATTACGATAGCAGCCGGATTGGTGCCGAACCAAATGAAATGGTATTGGTCCCGGCGGGTGAATTTATCCGCGGCACCAACAACCGTTTACCCGATGAAGGTCCTGAGCATGTCGTCAATTTAAAGGCATTTTATATCGACAAGTATGAAGTGACGAATCTTCAGTACAAAAAATTTATTGACGCGACAGACCGAAAACCACCAAAGTTGTTTCGCAACGGTCTACCTCCGACAGGTAAAGTTGACCACCCGGTTGTATTTGTATCCTGGTTTGATGCTAAAAAATATTGTCAGTGGGCCGGTAAACGTTTGCCAGACGACAAAGAGTGGGAAAAAGCCGCACGCGGCACTGATGGCAGAACCTATCCATGGGGCGAAGAGTTCAGTATCGACAAAGTCAATTCACCCGTGAGATGGGCCAACCTGAATCTGATTGGTGACACCACGCCTGCAGGGGCCTTCGAAGGCGGCATTAGTCCTTACGGTGTTTATGATGCCTCCGGTAACGTCTGGGAATGGACTTCTTCACGCTATGAAGCCTACCCGGGCAATAAACGAAAATCCGAAAATTATGGTGGCAACTACCGCACCCTTAAAGGTGGCTCATGGTGGGATTGTTCTTTTTATCAATGCGGTATCTCAGCACCAATGTATAATCGTAGCTTCTTCCATCCTAAAACTAAAAATAACAGCTTTGGATTTCGCTGTGCAAAAGATGCCGGGTAAATGATATGAAAAATACGCTTCCCTTTATCTCATTGAGTATCGCTATATTGTTACTTGGCGCCTGTAGTGAAGATGGCAAGTCACCAGCAACAAACCAGCCGACACCACAACAGACCAGCCAGGCACCGGAGGGCATGGTACTCATTCCTGCCGGTAATTTTATCATGGGTAGCGACAATGTTGATGCCAGTGGAAAATCCGAGGAGTTCGGCTTTAATGAACCCTGGTTTTTAAATGAACACCCGCAACGTAAAATAAATCTGCATGCTTTTTATATTGATAAATATGAAGCAACTAATGGTGATTATAAAAAATTCCTGGAGGCAACGGGTCGTTACAGCAAAGAAGAGATTTCAGAAATTATCAAAAAATTTAAGCTTGGCAATGAAAAAGACCCATTAAGAACGGTGACCTGGCATGATGCCAACAGTTTTTGTAAAGCGATAGGCAAACGACTGCCGACAGAGGCCGAATGGGAAAAGGCCGCTCGCGGGGAAAATGGCTTTGAATTCCCCTGGGGCAATGAATGGAACCCTGATTACCTTAATGCAGGCGGCGAAGAGGTTGACGTGATGCCAGTAGGCTCATATGAAAAAGGAAAATCACCTTACGGTGTTTACGATATGGCAGGTAATGTCATGGAATGGGTGGAAGACTGGTATGAAGCCTATCCCGATGCTAAATACGTAAGTCCACGTTATGGCAAGAAACGAAAAGTAGTGCGCGGTGGTGGCTGGGGCGGCATCGGCCATTATGTTATTCCACATTTCTTCCGTATGGCCTACCGTTATAATTATCCGGCTGACAAGGCTTTTAACGATATTGGATTTCGCTGCGCCAGGGATGCAGACCCTGAACCTTAACCACAGGGTCACAGGAAGCCACGGGGAAAAGCAAACATCACTATGAAACATCTGGTCATTTTTATTCTTTTTACACTACCAGCCATCCTCTCATTTGCAGACGAAAGTCAGCAAACGTCACATAACGAATCTTTTAAAGATAAAATGACCGGCGGGCCTGATGGCCCGGAGATGGTATGGATACCTGCCGGTAAATTTTTGATGGGTGATATTCAGGGTATCGGCCTGAAAGACGAAGTGCCTGTACACGAGGTGGAAATAAAGCAACGCTTTGCGATTGGCAAATATTCTGTCACTTTTTCAGAATATGATTTTTTTTGTGAAGCCACTGGTCGGAAAAAACCTGGCGACAGAGGATGGGGTAGAGGCAAGCAACCCGTGATACTGGTGAACTGGCTTGATGCCATCGCCTATACCAAATGGTTAAGCAAGGAAACAGGTAAACAATACCGCCTGCCTATCGAGGCAGAATGGGAATATGCTGCACGCGCAGGGACAAATACCCGTTACTGGTGGGGCGATAGCATGAAACCCGGCATGGCCAATTGTCATCAATGTAATGACAAGACAACTAAACCACGACCTGTCACGGTTGGCCAATTTATGCCAAACGCCTTTGGTCTATATGATGCATTGGGCAATGTCTTTGAGTGGACCGCATCAAAATGGACCAAAACTTTTAACGGCGAAGAATTAAAACAAATCAATAGAGACGAGGTCCAGATATTGGCCAACTACCTGGACGCTGCACAAATAGCCATGCGCGGCGGCACATGGAACCTTGGCGAAAAATTCAATCGATCCTCATCACGCTATTATGGGGCGCCGCAGTCCGCCAATACCAACCTTGGTTTCAGGGTCGCAAGATCGGAATAAAACCATTTTACCACGGGGAACACGGGGCGCACGGGGATAAAAGCGTTAAAAATCATTATTGGCCACGGAGGTAACGGAGAAAAAAGAGAGAGGGAACTTAAACCAAAAAGATTTTCTCCGTGACCTCCGTGGCAAAATAGTCTTAGCTTTTACTTTTCCCTGAGCACCCGGAATCCTACTGTACTCCAGGGTTCACTGGGCGGGCGTCGTGCGCGGTTGGATGAACGCAAATCGACTTCCCTGTTATACCAGGAGCCCCCTCTCATAACACGCCAACCTTCTTTAGCGCCCTTGTTTGACTGGCGTATTTGTTCACCGTTATATTTTGTTTCGTATTCTGATGCGACCCATTCCCAGACATTGCCCGTCATATCATAAAGACCAAATGGATTTGGCTTATAATTACCAGTAACATCAGACTCTACTGTTAACCACGCATACAAATACGCATTACACCTTGCCTGTTTACAATCTCCTTCGTTGCCCCACCAGTAACTGGTTTTTGTACCCGCACGTACTGCAAATTCCCATTCCGCTTCGGTCGGCAACCTATATTGTTTACCCGTTTCCAGGCTCAACCATTGGGCATAAGCGACTGCATCATTCCAGCTAACACAAACAACCGGGTAACTATCGCCTTGAGAATAAAAAGGGTCCTCCCAGCTGGCCTCTTTATGTATCTGCCACAACTTGTTATATGCGTGGCAACCACCATACGATACACTCTCAACCTGGTAATTTGTTGCCTCAATAAACCGCAGGAATTCACTTACCTTTGTTTCATACCTGGCCATTGCAAATACTTGAGGGATGTTAGAGTTATGAACCGGAAATTCATCGTCCTCAGCGTCATCACTAACACCGCCCATACGAAATTTACCGGCAGGCAACCAGACCATTTCAGGGCCTTTTGTACCATTCGGCAATGAATCACGGAACACCACGCCTGTGTTTTTGTCTCTGTTCAGCTCGACTGTTGTACATGCTGCCAGAATAAATAAAATGAGAACTAGTAAACTTGCGCGGATAAGAAACAAAATGACGCCCTTATTTTCCTGTAGTCAGATAGATATTATTGACTGCTTTCCTTCAATCGAACCACTCTAAACCCCAACGTACTATATCGATCAGTCGCAGGAATTGCGCCACGGTTTGACACTCTTAGATCTTCCGGGAAATTTAACCAGCCGCCACTTTTAATCGCACGCTTCCCTTCTGTTGATGAACTCTCGGCAACATTCTGCTCAAGCCCCGCGTAATTCATATCATACTTTGATGCCGTCCATTCCCACGCATTACCTGCGGTATCATAGAGCCCCAGGCTATTAGGCTGAAAACTGCCAACCGCGACAGTGCCTGTTTCTTTTTCTTCTTTGCTGCATTTGCCACACCTGGCCTTATCATAACCAATATCATTCCCCCACCAATAATTGGTATCGGTTCCCGCGCGCGCGGCATAGTCCCACTCTGCTTCGGTTGGTAAACGATACGGTTTTCCTGTTTGCGTACTCAACCATGTTATATAGGCATTTACATCCCGCCATGTCACACATACAACGGGATGATCATCTTCCTGTGAAAAATCGACAGCAGGTGTTCGCCAATCCTTTCCACCTCGCATAAAACAACCATTGCGAATTTCAGCATCTGTCACATAGCCTGTATTTTTGACAAAGCGCCCGAATTCCCTGACCGTTATCTCATATTGACTGATAGCGAATGGCCGGGTAATTTCCACGCGATGAACTGCTATCTCATCTACCTGGCCTTGCCCCTGGGTATCCCCCATAACAAAACTGCCCACGGGCACCCACACCATTGACGGCCCTACTGAGCCAGTCATCAGTTCATCATTAAATGAATGGAATTTTTTCTGATTATACTTCAGAGAACAGCCAGAAATTAAAAATGAAATACTAATTGCGACAACAATTATTCTGGGCAGGTAAATCACTGTGAT
Organism: Gammaproteobacteria bacterium; assembly: GCA_030610155.1. Lineage (GTDB taxonomy): Bacteria > Pseudomonadota > Gammaproteobacteria > SG8-11 > SG8-11 > JAADIM01. The sequence continues at coordinate 5,834 of JAUWSG010000055.1, read as the reverse complement.
ATTAGCTAAAGTTACATTGATCAATCAGTTGTGGTCGTGATTACTGCTTTAGACCATGATTGGCCAACGCGACTTTAACAAACTCAGGTGTGACAACGCGCACCACTCTAAACCCTGTTGTACTGAAACGTTCCTGCGGCCAATTTCGACTGCGTTTCGCAGAACGCGTATCAACGGAGAAATTAAACCATGAACCACCACGTGACACTCGCATACTGTCGTATTGACCTCGATCCGCAGCATTGAGCTCTTCACCATTATAACGGGCACTATAGTTTGATGCCGTCCACTCCCATACATTACCGGCAGTATCATGGACGCCGAAATGATTCGCCGTGAAGGTACCAACGGGCAGAGTTTGTTTCTTTAACCAGGTCTGACTCAAACAACAATTAGCCTGGGTACATTTTTTTTCATTATCACTGCCCCACCAAAAATCCGTTACTGAGCCCGCGCGCGCGACATACTCCCACTCCGCTTCGGTTGGCAACCGATACTGTTGTCCGGTTTGTTGACTCAACCACCGGGTATATGCAACTGCGTCGTCCCAGCTGACGCAGACTACAGGGTGATTGCTGGCTTGATCGAAACTTGGATTTACCCAGTCTCCACCTTCTAACCATTTCCAGTTATTCGCGTTTTCTGTCGTATAGGTATAACAACCCATTCCTTTTTCAGCACTGGTCACATAGCCGGTAGATTCCGCAAAATTCCTGAACTGTTCAACGGTGACTTCAAATTTGCCGATTGCAAAATCCTGATCCAGCTTGACGCTATGCACGGGCTGTTCATCTGGCGCACCACTGCCCTGCTGATCACCCATAACAAATTGCCCTTTGGGAACAATGACCATTTCCGGACCGCGAACACCCACTTTTAAATCATCTTGAAAAGAATAAATAGCGCTGCCATTGCTATCGCTTTGCTGCAGTTTGAGCTTTTTTGTTTCATGGCTTTGTTTGTAGGTTGCGCCAGAGGTTGCACAACCGAATTGTACAAAGCTTACTGCAAGCAAAAATACGCATAACATAACCGTGTTAGTGTAGTTGTATTTTAATGACATCACTTCCTCCTCGACATAGACCCGGGAAAACCATCGATCCGCTATCAGCACCGCAACCCTGCAGCCGCATTATCTGTATTACATAATACCTGTATTTTCATCAAGATGCACAAGCCAGCTCAGGGAAAGGCAGGTATTTTTCACTAAAAAACTGCATCGCGACTTCGTCTGCAAAGAACCGTCCACGCGCAGTCATAAAGACCTTTTCTTTATCTTCGTCCAGCAACCCTAACTTCTTGAGCCATTGGATCTTTTCTCCAAAATAATCCTGCACGGTCTCACCTGTGACGAGATTAAATGTCTGCTTGTGCACGAAACTGTTTTTCAGTGGCAAAATAAACCGTCTTCGAACCTCGTCATCATGCGTTCTCACCAGGCCCCGATTGACCGACACTTTTCCTTCATCAATCAGCTGGTAATACTGCTCCAGGCTCTCATCGCCCACATTCAGAGAAAAGACACCGCGCAGATTTGACCAGGAAGACACACCGACCCCGACCACATCTGACAGATGACAACAGGAATCACGCAAATAATGTGAAATACTTTCCGCCTTTCTGGCAAATATACGTGTTTGCTGCTCATCAAAACCATTTTCTCTGGAAATGACCAGGCCCAGCATTTTCATTAAATAAATCTTGTCGACTTCCGGAAAGGACTCTGCCTTTTTATCATATACCTTCAGGATGTTGCCCGGCCGATCACCATGCGGTTTGATTCGCAAACGATATAACTGGAAACCATCAATATCCAGTGTCACGGCTTCCTGCATTGTTTTGGTCCACTGCTCAATGCTCTGGTCCGGATAACCATAAATCAAATCGATAAAGGTGTTCTCAATACCGGCTTTATTAATTTGCTCGAGCGCCTTCAGGGTATCTGCATGTTTATGTACACGCCCCATACGCGCCAGCACCTTATCGTCAAAAGACTGCACACCCATGCTCAGTCTATTGACACCATAATCTTTCATGATTTTTAACTTCTCAAGACCTTCGTCACCCAGAATCGTCGTCGGCTCAGGCTCCAGAGAAAATTGTGTACAGTTGGACAAATCAAAATTATCTGTAAACGCAGACAAAAAACGGTCCATTTGTTTTGCGGACAAATACGTGGGTGTCCCGCCACCGACAAGCACCGACTCCACCGGGATCTTGTCAACGCCAAGTTTTGTACGATACAACACCATCTCTTTTTCAAGATGATCCAGATAATCATCCACTTCGTCAGCGCGACTTTTAGTTTTGGTGATCCAGTGGCAAAAAGTACAGCGTGACGGGCAGAATGGAATATGAACATAAGCGATCATGGGATTGACCGGCCTGTTCTGCACATCACCCAGAATCGATTTTTCATCCATCTCCGGGTACATGGTCAAAGGCGGATAACCAATAACGGGGAAAAACTTCCCCTCTGATGGCAGGATACCGGATGTCCTGACCTGACCGAGATCCAGTTTCTCCAACTCTGTTTTCGCTTTTTCAATCCAGTTTTTTATTTCCATACCTGACCTTTTGCTACAAAAAATTTATCAGAAAATACTCTGCGCTAATGCACTTCCGAAGTAAATACCATCGCCACGGGTTTTGTGCCAGCACTAACCTTTTCAATCAGTTTTAATTCGCCATTTTGTTCATTTATTCCAAAAACCATCACATTATCTGAACCTTCATTCACAACATAAGCAAATTTACCAGAAGATTCTATAACGATATTATTAGGGTCTTTACCCACCTTAACATCTGCTGTTTTTTTCTTTATCTGTCCAGTATTAGTGTCGACCTCATAAACCGAAACCAGATCTGACCCCCGATTTGTGACATAAATATATTTCCCTGAAGGATCGACAACAATAGATACCGGGTCATCGCCTGTCCTGACAGGCTTACCTTGCATTTTCAACATTCCATCGCGCACATTCATTTTATAGGCGGCCAGTGAATTCTTTTCTGTTGATAGGTAGACATACTTCCCATTAGGTTCAATCGCTATTGCGGTCGGTATATCTTCAAGCTTAACAGGGGACCCATAAATACTTTCAACGACAATTGGACCATCGTTGTAATACCTGAAAAATGATAGCTTGTTTTCTGCAGGACTCATCACATACAAAACCCGATTAGACGGATCAATCAATGTTTTTCCTGGCTGCTTGCGGATAGGGTAAGGGGAGGCATAATATAAATCGGTTTTTGTTAACTCTGTTAAAAACCCGGTATCGGAATTCATAGCATAAACTGACAGTGAATCAGATTTTTGGTTCGTTGCATAAACATACTTGCCAATCTTATCGACTGTTATTGAAACCGGGTTCTTTCCGGCTTTAAAGGGAGACCCCTTGATCTCTGATAATTTCCCATTATTTTTATCAATTGCATAGACAGAGATAGAGTCGGATTTAGCATTGGCCACATACAGAAACTTGTTTAACGGGTCTATCGATAATGACTCTGGTGCCAGACCTGCTTTCACCGTTGCGACTTCTTTTAACTTGCCTGTTTGAGCATTAACAACATAAGCACTGACGGTATTCGACGCAGAGTTGGCGACATAGGCAAAACGTGTGGAAACTACCGGCGATTTATCTCCCATTAAAAAAGCAATCGCACGAGGACCAGCACGCGCCGATGTCGTCTCACCTGCGGTCAATTCACCGGTTTGTGGATTAATAGCATAAGCCGTGACGTGGTAACTTTCAAAGTTAGTGACATAAGCAAATTTACCACTGGGTTCAACCACAACCTGAACCGGTAATTCACCGAAATTCGCAAAGGGTGAACCCTTCATTGCTGTGAGCTTGCCCGTTGCGTTATTAATCACATAACCATAAGTACCACCAAACCAGTTAGCCGCATAAACAAAACGTCCATTAGGATGAATACTAATACCAAACGGAGATGCCTCAACACCAAAGGGTAAGGACTGAATTTTTTTCAAAGCACCTGTTTGTTGATCTAACTTGAACGTGATCAGCTCTTTACTGTTCCAGCTGGTCACATAAGCATATTGACCATTTGGGTGGATACTGATGAATTGAGGTGCATCACCCGCATCAAACGGAGAGCCTTTCATTTCTGTTAATTTTCCGCTTGTCTGATTTACTTCATAAGCCGAGATACTGTCATCATTTATTGTGACCATATAAACAAACCGGTCTGAAGGGTGGACCGCGACAGATCGAGGTAAATACCCGCCAGGGTAAGGTGCCCCTTCCACCAGGCTCAATGCACCTGTTTGCTGATTAATGCGCATTGCGGTCAGTGCATTTGAGTTTCGACCGGCCATATAAAGAAAATCACCCTCCTTTTCAAGCGCAGACCAGAAGGGTGATACCACGCCCGGATCAAAGGGTGAACCGGGTAACGTTGTCAATTTGCCCGTTTCAGCATTGACACTGAAGGCAGACACTTTTTGCCCGGTCTGTTCTGTCACGTAGACAAACCGTCCTGATGGATGCACCACAACAGACGATGGAAAACGACCGGTTGGTACATGGCCATTATGACGCAAGCGGCCCGTGTCACTATCAATGGTATACATAGATACCGAGTTATCATAAGCATTGACCACATAAGCAAACCTGGGCACGAGCGCATAAGACACGGAACAGGAAATAAAGCCGATCAATAGCGAGAGCGTGTAACACAGGGTTCGTCGCCTTATCATTTTGCTGTCACCACACTATTATCCATTTACGATATAAAAATATTTTTTGTCTGTTCCGAGCGGGCTGGAAAGAGAGGCAAGCGCTGGTTTACCTGGATTAATCGCAGATACTTCTGGAACACCCGCCAAGACTGGGGTGCTGAAATATTAAAGATCAGGGCTGGCCCGGGCTAAGGCAGGTTAATACAGGCTTCATCACTCATTGCCATCCAGAACACACCCACTGATCCATTGCCTGGTGCGCCCGCCGATCCACAGTTGTTAGGACTCCATTGGCCACTACTACCAAACTGAACCACTTTTAATGCCGACTGGTTGTAATAAGGGGGATTTGTATATCTAGAACCAGCCCCGGAACCCCAGCGCCGCTGGGTACCTACAGCCAACCCGCCTTCAGGACCCACATCATTGAGGTTCACCAGGAACACCTTGTTTTTCCAGCCATGTGGCACCGCAACATGGCACAGGTTACAACGAAAATTATTCACTGCACCGGCATGAAAGTTATGCAGGTTGACGACACCTGGCATACACATCATGCCACCACCGCCACCACCACCCATGCCGCCACCACCACCGCCACCCATGCACATGCCCCCGCCGGCACCGCCCAGCGAGAAGCCACTGTTATTGCCTGCTGCTGCGGGACTACCGTAATGATCATATTCATGGCATTTAAAACACAAATGAGTAGGCTGCCCCGTTCCAGTACCTCCCCCTGCACTACCACTCCAGGGACCTTTTAACAGGAAGTCATTTTCCGAACCATGAGGGCCCCAGACACGGCCATTATCACCGCCTCCGCCCCCGCCCGTGTTACCGGTCGGTACTGCAGTACCGTTATTGGTATTGGAACCATGACAATCGGTGCAATACATGGTCTGCGTACCCACGGCCAGATTAAACGGTGTCGTCCAGTTATTCGCATCTGCATTACGTATCCCGGGTGTTCGACCGGTCGAATTGATAACCGGGTGCCAGCTTCGATGATTATTCGTCGTAAAGGCAGCACCGCTATCTGTTGTGGTGCCCTCACCCCGATGCCTGTCTGGCGAATTATATTCATTGGCCTGATTGGTATATTGCTGCATGCCATTGGTGCCGG
>JAUWSG010000016.1 GCA_030610155.1 Gammaproteobacteria bacterium | reverse complement strand
CCGAAGCAATGATGGCTAAACAGAGGAAGGTGGGGCGCTGATAACAACTTTATCAATACAACTAAATTATTAAGTTATCAATGCCCCATTAATTCCAGAGTAAATATGATCGGCCAGTTTATTTGGCGCCCATATCCCATAAGCCTGTTTCTTTGAGTGCTGATATGCATCCCTTATTCAGCTTGCTTTCATTTTTCTTCAGGCAGCTCACTATGCGACCCTCGCCAGCTTTTACCTTCATGCAGTACTTGTCAGCATCTGCTTCACAGGCCTGAATAGAATGTTCTATGGCAAGCATACCCAGTTCTACAGAGATGGCCGCTTCGATAATGCCGAGTGTGCAGGCTGCAGAAAGATTGTCTTCATAGGCCATAAGGCACGCAAAAGATTTTCGACTGTTTAATGGCAGACCCGGGCAGAGTATTGCGGCGTCCGCATTACAACTTTGGATATCAACGTGGATCTCAACGACAGCATTCGATAGTTTATCAGCCAGTTTTTCGCCTTCAGCAATTGCTGTGCCGGAAATAAGCATTGTTGCCAGGATAAGTGTTGATATTGTTCTGATAATATTCATTTATAAGGTTCTCTTATTTGTTATTAATTTGTTGGAGTTGGACGGGTAGTCCTTAAGCTCATAGCTGTTTTGTTCCGCTGGTATCGGCTACAATGCACGCTGTATAGTAACCGTAATAACTTGAAAACGTCAAATATTATACTCCAGTTATTTTATGCGTCACAAGGTGACGCGCCTAACGTAGGAGCTATTATGGTCGTGGTAGTTTATCGATGGTTTGAAACTGAGAAAAACAACTGGCAAAGCAATAGTGCTATCATTTTTATTTAGAGCTGAACAAGTTTAGCCAGTTGCGCAAATACGATCGCAAATCGTATCAAGTTCTTCTACCAGGTTTTCTACAGAAGGGTAATCCTGATTTTCGATCTGTAATTCTATTTTTGATGCGATTTCAGAAACCATGGGAAATCCATACCCCCCTCCATTGCCTTTTAGTTGATGAGAAACAAGTGCAGCAGTTGACCAGTCATTATCCGTTATAGCCGTTTTGATTTTATTGACATACTCGGGCAATTTTTTGGTAAACAGCTGTACCAGTTCCACCAGGTCGGGTTCTTCATTTAAGAGCGAGGATAAAATAGGTTCTACATTTCTGGAAGATGGGTTCGTTTCTTGTAAGTAATGAGCAAGGACTACGTAGAATTGATTGACATTAATTGGTTTGGTGACAAAGTCATTACATCCTGCGTGTAGGCAAAGGTCTTTATCCTTTTGCATTGCATTTGCGGTTAACGCAACAATGGGCGCGGTATTGCCCATTTCGCGTAGTTTTCTAGTTGCTTCGACACCATCCATGACCGGCATTTGCATGTCCATTAGTATAAGATCAAACTGTTTTTTGGTCGCCGCATCAATGGCTTCTTGCCCATTTCCAACGACGTCGACTTCAATGCCTAGCTTATTCATATGCCAGGTAATGAGCGCCTGGTTATCAGGTGTATCTTCAGCCAATAAAACATTGCCTGATAATAAGCGGATGTTGGTTATTGATGATTTTTGGTTATCAGAGGAAGATATTTCATTAAAGCTATTAATGAATTTTGTTTCTTTTAAAGGGCCGGTTTTTACGCTGGCAGTAAAACAGCTGCCTATGCCTTCCTGACTCTTCAGGGTTATATCACCGCCAAGAATATTAGCAAGTTTTCTTGACAGGGAAAGTCCAAGGCCGGTGCCACCATATTTTCTGGTCGTGGAAGAATCAGCCTGTACAAAGGCATCAAAAACTCTGTCACTTTGCTGAGGTGTCATGCCTATACCGGAGTCGACTACATCAAATATGATTATTTCCTGTTGTTGATCGCAATGTACATTTATGATTATGTGGCCTGATTCAGTAAATTTTATCGCGTTGCTGCAAAGATTCAGAATGATTTGTTTTAATCGTACGGGATCGCTGACGATTGTTTGCGGTAAAGGGAACTGGTAATTAATCTTGAAAGATAATGACTTGCTTGCGGTTTGAAGCTCCGCTAATGCGCGTATTTCTTCTAATACTTCGAAAGGTGACATTTGTATGTTTTCAATATCAAGTTTGTTGGCTTCTACCTTTGATAAGTCAAGTATGTCGTTAATAAGTTGTAGCAGGTGCTTGCCGCTGCGCGCAATTGTTTTTATGGCTTCCTGTCGTTCTGATATGGATTGACGGTTATCCAGTGAGGCTTCGGCAAACCCTATTATAGCAGTCAGTGGTGTGCGGATTTCATGGCTCATGTTGGCGAGAAATACACTTTTACTGCGGTTTGCCTCGTTGGCCAGGTCTCTTGCAATGGCAACTTCCACTGTGCGTTCATATACCAGCTCTTCCAGATTTTCCCGGTGTTTAAGCAGTTCGTCATCGGTTTTTTTACGTTGTGTGATGTCTCGGGCAATGCAAAGACGTAAATGCTGGTTATCGATTACCAGGCTGGATACGGTGATTTCAATGGGGAATACAATGCCATTTTTATGTTTGCCATCAAATTCCGCTAAAGTAATTATTTTATTGTGGGCAAAAGGCCCTTGCGCATGGTCGTTATAGGAATCAGCAGTAGAAAACTCATCATGATATTTGTCTGCAAGCAATAGCATTGAGTGTAGCCCGATCATTTCATCCGGCGCATAACCAAATATACGTTCAGCAGTCGGGTTAACTGACTCAATAAAGCCATTTTCATTTATAGTAATAATCGCTTCACCGATATTGTCCAGTATCGCGCGTGTGCGTTTTTCACTTTGTTCCAGATCAATTGTTCTTTGCGTAACCCGGTCCTCAAGTGTTTTATTCAGGTCAGTCAGCTGGAGCATCGCGTTATCTTTTTCATCGTTGCTATTTTTCAACTGAAGCATCATTTTATTAAATGCATTTGTCAGGCTGCCAAATTCATCTCTGGATGAAACGGGGACGGAATGACCTAGGTCGCCTGTAGCAATACGGTTTGAGCCATTTATGAGTTGTTTTATGGGTAATAAAACGTTAAACCGAAATACGACGTAGATGGCGGTTGAAAGAAAAATAATGATCACTGCAATTCTCAATACGCTGTCTTGTAGAGATTCTCTTTGCAGTGCCAGCACACGTTCCTTGCTGATGCCAATCAGGACGCTACCAAAGTTTGTTTCTGCATTGGAGATAGGGAAACTGGTCCGTATTATGTCGGTGTTGCCTTTAAGTTTTCCTACTATGTCGGCTATTTTTGGTGTCTCCATATTTTTGATAGCGTGCAGGATAATCGGGTTATCACCATCAAAGTAAGATGTCATGGCGCGTCCCTTTGTGTCGACTACCAGGCCGTAGACAATGTCATTTTTGTCGGTCACATCTTTCATGTAGTTGTTTAGCGCTTCAAAATCCAGGGCAATAATGGCCTCGACACTGATGAGGGAAACAAAATGACCCAATAGCTGACCTTTTTCAATAAGGTCTTCGGTCAAGACTTCTTTTTGTGTTTTTATATTTTGTGAGGTGATGATGCCCAGTGTGATTGACAATATTGAAATAACGAGCAGGACAAACTTTGTTCCAAGTCCAATATTTATCTTTTGTTGTGATAGTTTGCTGGTCATTATATGCAAGTCGGAACAGTGTTAATAACGTTCGTTATATATAAAGTTAACAACTTCCCGGTGTGGGTCATACTCATCATCTGTTGCTAATCGTATGCCGGTTAATTTTGCACTTTTGAGGATGTTTTTTCCCACGTCCGAATTGTTTAGATCAAGCAGAATTTGTTGAATATTGCTTTCAAGTTCGGGGCTCATATTTTGTTTGACTGCCCAGGGAAGGTGGGCCATTTGTTCACCTTTGATGAGGTATGTCATTTCGTCTGTGTTAATTTGCTTTCTTACCATTCCAAGTTTCAATACGACGTCACCTGCGCCGGCGGCGTCATATTGCTGATAGTAGGCAGACATCACCGCATTTGGAGGGTTTTTAGCAAAGGCTTCTGTGTAATCACCTTTTTCCAGGCCTGCTTTTCTCAATAGGTAGGAGGGCAGGATATAACTCATCATTGCGGCCGGACCACCACCAAAAGCAATTCGTTTGCCTTTTAAGTCCAGAATATTGTTTATGCCGCTGTCTTTTCGTATGGTGATTGATCCGGTCAGCGTGGATTTTCCGAATTCTTCATTTTTTAAAATTACCCGATAGCCGTAATTTTTATGTGATTTGATATAGTGATACTGATTGTAATGGACCAGATCATATTTTTGTTCGCTGACCCCTTCCCAGAATGTTTTGAAGTCTTTGGTGGTGACCAGTACGACTTTACGGTTTAGTTTTCTGGAAAGCTGGTCAGCAATGGGTTTGAAAATTTTATGAGTCATGACGGCATTGCGGCGCGGGAATACACCCATTATCAGCGGATCATCTTCTGCTAATGCAGTACCTGAATCCGGCAAAGTTGAGATGACAATGAGTGGAAGTAATAAAAACTTGAATAGTAGCTTATTCATTTTATTGTCCGTTATGATTTAACCGGAGAAAACCTGTGTAAATCAAATAGAATCAAGGAGTTATTTGTAGTGATTAGCGACTGATACAGGTAAACCTTTAATGCTGTTTGTTGGGGTCATGAAGAGATAAAAAGCCATGATAATCAGTGACTCCGGAGTGCCTTCAGTAAGGGCGAGTTGCTATTTTCTGGCCTTTTGTGACAAATGCGGGTTAGCCAGCGCAGCAGGATAATTGAGTGATATCTTTATAAAAGGTTTGTGCGCAAAGTTTCAGGCTTTCCACCATGGTTAAATAGGGAAACAGTTGGTCTGCTAGCTCTTGTGTCGTCATACGATGACGAATAGCCAAAGCCGCAGTTTGTATAATTTCGCCACTTTCTGCAGCTAATATCTGGCAACCAATAATGCGGCCAGTGTTTTTGTCCGCAACCAGTTTCACGAACCCACGGGTGTCAAAATTAGCCAGTGCACGTGGGACATTTTCAAGATCCAGCATACGGCTGTCCACGTTCAGGCCTTGTGCATTGGCTTGTTGTTCGCTTAAACCGACCGTTGCAACTTGCGGTGAAGTAAATACAACCGCAGGTATAATGCTTAAATCAATGGGGCTATCATCGCCCAGCATGTTACGTGCGGCGCGAGTGCCTGCTGCAGCGGCAACATAAACAAGCTGGGGTTGATTGCTGCAATCACCTGCCGCGTAGATATTTTTAACAGAGGTACGCATGTGGTCATCAATAAGAATCGCGCCGCGATCATTGGTTTTAATGCCTGCTTTATCAAGGTCCAGGGCCGCTGTATTTGGTCGGCGACCGGTAGCCACTAATAATTGGTTGCCACGTACCTCACCGTTGTTTGTGCGGACTGAAAAAACATTTTTATTGTGGCTGATTTTATCAGCTGATGTGTGGGTCATAACTCTGATGCCCTCGCTTTCAAATACAGCTTTGAGTCCGCTGCCAATTTCAGGACTTTCACTGGATAACAAGGTGCTGCGTGCAATGACAGTAACGTCTGCTCCCAGGTGACGAAAGGCCTGGGCCAATTCCAGTGCAATGACGGCGCCGCCAAGTACGATCAGGTGCCGGGGCGTTTCTTCACTAATCAGTGCCTCAGTTGATGTCCAGTAGGGGGTATCAGCTAAACCAGGGATATCAGGTCGGGTGGCATTCGCGCCGGCAGCAACAAAGATACGATCTGCGCTAATTTCCTGTTCAGTACCATCGACCTTGCTGACGAGTAATGTGTTGGCATTTTTAAATCTTGCCATACCCCTGATCATATTAATGCCAGGGTTCGATTCCAGTATGCTCTCATATTTTGCGTGGCGAAGATGGCTCACCCATTCCTGTTGTTGTGCCACCATGGCTTTTCGGTCAATGTGGGGTGTATTCAGAGGCAGGCCATGAAAATCATGATGGCCCTGAAGGTAGGCGATATGTGCGCCGCGTATAAATATTTTAGATGGCACGCAACCGGTATTAACGCAAGTGCCACCAATGGTCTCGCTGCTTTCTATCATCGTGACTTGTGCGCCTTCTTCAGCTGCCTTGATCGCTGCTGCAAATGCGCACGATCCGGATCCGATTATGGCAATATAACAATCTTTTGTGTTGTCACAGGATTTGTAGCTATTGCTGATGTGTTTTTGTAATGCCATAGTATTTTCCAAAGACTCCAGGCGGTTATCCGGGTAGCTTGGTCACAAAGCCGGGATTTTTCGTTTCAGCCGTTAACTTGTTTAACGACTGTTTGAATTTTAGACTCTGTACTATACTCCTGAGTCAAGCTGCTTTTTGAACGGACTAAAGGTTGAACGGCTTAAAGGGGAAAAGAAAATGAAGCAAGTATTATTATTAATATTATTTGTTGTGTTGTGGAGCAGCCCGGTTTTTGCTGCCGGAAAACAATATGATTTGCGTGTTGATGGTCTGGCCTGTCCTTTTTGTGCGTATGGTATTGAGAAGAGGTTCTCCAAAACAGAAGGGGTGGCGAATGTGGAAATTGATCTCAAGAATGGCCTGGTGGTTGTTAAAACGACCGATGGAAAATCATTTACTGAAGATCAGCTCAGAAATATTGTCAAGGATGCTGGATTTACGATGAAGAGTATGTCTGAAAATTCTTTGGGTAAATAATGACAAGAAGATAGTGGCCGGAATGCGCCTGAAAAAATTAACAGTTATCGTCTTCGTTATAGTGATTATGGTGTTAATGAGCGCTGTCGAGGCTGCGCCCATTACCTTTAACACGGCCTTGCCTGTCGCTAAAGATGAATATTTATTTCGGCAGCAGTTTGTCATCAATCAATCCGGTAAAGACCCGGGTAATTTAAATCGTGACAGAACGGCAATCACGGCCGTGACAACACTGGCTTATGGAATCAATCACAAATTTTCAGTGTTTGGCGTTTTACCCTATCAAATTATTGAACTGGAGCTCGATATGGCCGGGCAGCGGGTAAAACGTGATAACAGCGGGGTGGGTGATCTTTCTGTATTCGGCCGTTATATTTTTCATCAGCATAATCAGCCGGGTGAAACCTTTCGGCTTGCGGCCTTCGCCGGATTAAAGGCGCCTACCGGTGATGAAACGGCCAGCGATAATATAGGTTCATTGCCGCCAGCTGTGCTGACAGGTTCCGGTTCCTGGGATGTGTTTACTGGTTTGGTGCTAACGCAGCAAACGCTGGCTTATCAATTTGACGGGCAGATCAGTTATCGTGTCAATAACGAAGCCAATAATTTTGAAGCCGGTAATCTGTTTCGTCTGGATGGGTCCTTACAATACCGGTTATGGCCACGCAGTCTGGAAAGTGGTGTGCCTGCCTTTCTTTATGGTGTGCTGGAGGTCAACCTGGTGAACCAGGAGAAAAATGAAGCGGGCGGTATTAATGACAATAACTCCGGTGGAACGCGCCTGTTTATCAGTCCTGGAATTCAATACGTTACCCGACGCTGGATTGCCGAGACAGCATTACAAATACCTGTTACCCAAAATCTTCATGGGACTGCGTTGGAAAATGACTATATTTTTCGTGTCGGGATGCGATTTAATTTTTAATGGAACATAATTCAAGTCATGCGCCTGTTTATTTTACAGGTGACGTTACTTGAGGAAGTTGTTATGACAAAGAAAATTTTTCCATCATATTGTATGCAGTTTATTGCCAGGGTCCTGTCGTGCGTTTTTATTGTCTTATTATACCCGGCGGCAAACAATGCAAATGCAGGTGCGGCGGAAAATGATTCGACCGCACGTGGCAAGCTGGTTTACGATCGTTTTTGTTCCTTGTGCCATGGTAAAAATTTACAAGGTCAGCCCGATTGGCGTACTCGTAAGCTGGATGGCAAGTTACCTGCACCACCACATGATGAAACAGGGCATACCTGGCATCATCCGGATAAAATGTTGTTTGATATTACCAAGTACGGACTGGTGCCGCCCAATGCGCCGGAAAATTATAAAACTGATATGCCGGCATGGGGTGGTACATTAAAGGATAAGGATATCTGGTCAGTGATTGCTTATATAAAAAGCCGCTGGCCTGAAGACATTCGTGAGAAACAAAAAGAAGTTAACAGTGCATCACTTAAGAACCGTTAGGTTCTACTAATATTTTGGAATGTAAAGGTAATTAGCGCACACGGTATGTGTGCGCTGTAATGCATGCCTATGGTGCTGTTGGGAAGCCAACAGGTAGTGTAAATCCTGGTGGAGGGGTAAACCCACCGGCTGGTGGCGTGAATCCTGGTGGAGGGGTAAATCCACCCGCTGGCGGTGTGAATCCTGGCGGAGTGCCGCCACCGGTAGGCGGTGTTAATCCAGGTGGTAACAAGCCAACAAAGTCAGCTGCTGAACAATTGCCTGTTGCAACACAAGCAGGCGGTGTAAATCCCGCCGGTGGTCCGGCAGGTGCACCGACTGCGCCACCGCCCATACCAAATCCACCACCCAGGCCTGCACCCATACCGCCGAAACCACCAAACGCGAAGACGCTGCCGGACGCGATAAAGAGTAATATTCCCAAGCTTCGATTAATTATTTTTACCATGCGACTCTCCTTACTAAACCCAAAGTTAACTGCTACCCTGCCTTAAAGTATAGACTGCTAAGTTATTGTTTGTAGTAACAAAATTCTCCATGCCTGAACTGACTTATTCGTAACTGTTATATAAGGAGAATAGTTTATGTGATACAGGTCACATTCTTTTTAAATCTATACGATTTTTGTATGTTATTTATTCAACGCAGAGAGGTCTAGTGAGCCGTCTTTTAATGGCGGACACCAATAATAACTGCCGTTAACGGGCTGGGTAAACTGGAACAGGGCGTCGACAATACCATCTTCTGCGCCAATCATTCGATTTAGCAGGGCGTCGAAAGCGTCGAAATTTTTACCGAAGGCAACAAAGACCAGTCCCTGACACTCACCTTCTGCCCAGGGCATTGATCGCCTGACGACAAAGGCTTCCGGCTGAAAACTTTCCTGTGCGGTGCGTTTGACATGCGCGGATTCCGGCGCGTCATCCATTTCTTCATTGTCACTGATACGTCGGCCGAAAATGTCGTCCTGCTGATGTTGTGGTAACGAGGTCATAAAGTCCAGATCATGCACCCATTGTTGCACTGCAACAAAACTTGAACCATCCAGCCCATCACCTTGCCCGTTGAGGATAGCGGTGCGTACGGCATCTTCATCCGTCGGGTTTTCAGTGCCATCGATATAGCCTGATAAGTCACGACTGTCTTTATATTGAAATGCGTCAATCACATGTTCGAGAGTAAAGGCCGGCGCCAGTTGTTGTTTTATTTCCAGCGTTTTATGCACCAGCTTGCCGCGGTCATCGTCGCGTATCCAGCACCATAAGGCGGAAGGCGTGGAGGGAATCTCGATCGCCGGGCCGGCTTTGGCAGGGAAGCAGAGCAGTCCCGGAATGGTTTTGCCAAGCTTTTGGGCGACCGACTGACCAATACCTACGACTGTTTTGTCCTCAATGTTTATCCCGGACAGGACAGACAGAATCGTATCTGCATCTGTTGATTTGATCAGGTCAAAATAAAGGTAGCGTGCATGACGTGGAAGCTCGTCGAGTATGCCGGGTTGCGCGGTAGACCCGGGTTGTACATTTGACATTGTATCTCCTTGTGATTCTTTTCAGGCAGTATGGAAAATCATTGGTGGACTGTTACTGGAAGGGTTCAACATAACAAGAAACAGTTAGATAATACAGGGGATAATATTTGTATCGTGTGCCAGATAGTTATCAAAGACGATAGAGATGCTGATTAATGTTTGACTTTGATTGTTGCTAACACATCGGCAATATCCGACATGGATGCAGGACGCTTTTCGGTAGATTTTTCCAGCATGCTCATGATGAGCTTGTTGAGTTTTACCGGAATTTTCTCATTTAACTTTCCTGGCGGGACAGGTTTTTGTGAAATATGTTGGGCTAACATGCTTTGAGCATCGCCCGTGAAGGGCAACTTGCCGGTGCTCATAAGGTATAGCGTTACGCCAAGTGAATAGATGTCTGAACTGGCACCTGCCTGTTTGCCCGCAGCCTGTTCCGGACTCATGAACGGGGGGGAGCCCATCACTGTGCCTATTTGGGTTTGTGTGCTGGATTGGGCTATCCTGGCCAGTCCAAAGTCCATGACTTTGACATTATTATCGGTTGTGATGAGTACGTTGGCCGGTTTGAAATCCCGGTGTACCACATCCTGATCGTGGGCATAAGCCATGGCATTGCTCATTTGTATGCCAAGATTTAAACATTCACTTGCGCAAAGTGGTTTACCCGCTGTGATATGTTGCTCGAGTTCCTGTCCTTCTACGAGTTCCATAGAGATCCATACCTGGCCATTGTCTTCAATGTAGTCATATATTTGCACAATGTTGGCATGACAGAGTTTTGCCAGTGCCTTGGCCTCCGTGCGAAATCGTTCAACAAATGATTTTTCAGATAACAGGTGGGTGGCAAGTTGTTTTAACGCAATTTCTCTGTCCAGGACCGTGTCATGCGCGCGGAACACGGAGCCCATGGCGCCACGCCCCAATAATTCTGTTATGCGATAACGGGATGCGATTACCTGTTCTACTGATTCATCGCTGCCGGGTTCGACAACAATTGTGCTGTTAGCAGGAGCTGTTTTTTGTGCCGTAACTTTTTGTGATTCCATTTTGTTGTCGGCGTGATTGATTTTTTCCTGTAAGCCGCTTTCACGGAGTGGATCGATAGTCAGGTTTATTGCAGTTTGATATAAATGCAGGCTTTGAACCGGGTCAGATTTTTTTACCTGGTCGGCCTGTGTTTCGTGGTCCTCTGAAGTGTATTCAGATTCTTTAACAGACCGCGGAACATACAGTAAGAATAAAAATACGACCAACAAGCTGCTGCCTGACCATAATATAGTGCGGGTGGTGACCTGGTACGTTTCCATGTCGGACTCGGGCTTGAACAGACCGCCAATTTTTTCCATTGTTGTGGTTGGGGAAATTTTTTCGACAACATTATCAATGACTTCAGGGATAACACCCGGCATGAGCAGAATGATTGCCAGTAATACAATTTGCGGCCAATGGGAATTTAATAAACAATGCTGCAGGATGGCTGGTTTGTGAATCACTGAGGGTATCAAAGACAAGGCAGAACGGGTCAGTAAGACCGTTTGTGAGGCCGTGTCAGAGATCAGGCCGGTAATTTTTCTGCTTTGTTCCATGTGGTAAATACGTAGTTAATTCAAGAAGATATCGCCATTGTTATCGGTTTGAACAGGCGAACCTTTAGATGGCAATTTCTTATGTGAAAAACAGCGGTTTTGGTCTGGCCTGGTGTTATGCCAGCGATTAATGTGGCATGTGAGAACTGCAATAGAGGGTGTTGTTCTGGAGTATGGGTAGTCTGTTTAGTCGATCTACTTATTGTTTATCCAGTTGTTTAATGAGTTCCTTGACCTTGTTTTCAATCACACTGCGTACCTTACGGAATCCTTCAGCGTCCAGGTGTTTGGGATCATCGATGCCCCAGTCGATGTGGTGTCTGGCTTTAATCATCGGACATTCATCGCCACAGCCCATAGTGATGGCATATTCATATTCAACATCGGGAATTTCATCCAGTGGCTTGGATGTGTGTGTATTCAGGTCATAAGCAACTTCTTTCATGAATTCGATAGCGCGTTCATTGACCTTGCCTGAGGGTCGTGAACCGCTGCTATGGGCTTCAATAATGCCTTTGCCATGTATGTGCGCAAAGGCTTCAGCCATCTGACTGCGGCAGGAATTTTCGATGCAAACAAATAAAATGTGTTTCATATCCTCTTCCTGAAAAAATTATTAATCATTCTCAGCCACAGCAGTCTTTTTCACGAATACACTTACAGCTCAGGATAGCGATAAAGGCGCCTGACAGAGGTGCAGCAATATAAATCCAGAGTGACGACAAGTGGCCGCTGACCAGGGCAGGGCCGATGGAGCGCGCCGGGTTCATGGATGCGCCGGTAATCGGACCGGCAAACAGGGCTTCAAATGCCACTACGGCGCCAATGGCAGCACCGGCCATTATGCCTTTTTCTTTTGCACCTGTTGCCACATTGATTATTGCCAGCACTAAAATAAAGGCAAGAATGGTTTCCAGTATAAAAGACTGTGTGTCTGATCCGGCTGGCAGGGTCGCCCCCAGTGTTTGATGGTCTGAGAACAGCAGGTAGACAAGCAGGCTCGCCGCAATCGCGCCCAGTACCTGGCTGATAATGTAAGGCGTGACGTCTTTCCCCGGGAAACGACCGGCGAGCCAGAAGGCGAATGTGACGGCCGGGTTAATGTGCGCACCTGATATGTCGCCCAGGGTGTATATCATGGCGCTGACTACCAGGCCAAACACGAAGGCAATGCCAAGGTGGGTTATTACTCCGCCATGAAGATCATTCACCACGATTGCAGCGGTTCCTGCAAAAACGAGTATGAATGTACCTAAAAATTCGGCGTAATAGCGTTTCATATTACTATCAAACGGGAAGATTATCGTTTCGCTTCCTTTTCCATTCTTTCCAGGCTGGTATGTCGTACATCTTTGCCCTTGACCAGGTAAACAATATATTCGCAAATATTTTTTGAATGGTCACCAATACGTTCGATGGCGCGTGCTGTCCACATGACATCAAGCATGCGTGTGATCGATCTCGGGTCTTCCATCATGAATGTCAGTGCTTGACGCATGATGCCATCGTATTCAGTGTCGACCTTGAGGTCTTCTCTGGCGATTTTGACAGCGGCTTCTACATCCATACGCGCGAAGGCATCCAGCGTGTCGTGGACCATGCTGGCAACATGTTCACCGATGTTTTTCAGTTCGACGTACTGGTTCTTGGGGCGCTCCATTTCGGACAAGCGAATCGCCATACGTGCAATACGCTCGGCCTGGTCTCCAATGCGTTCCAGGTCGGTGATGGTTTTGATGACGGCAACAACCAGGCGCAAGTCTGACGCAGCGGGCTGGCGCTTGGCAATGATTTGACTGCATTCTTCATCGATCTCGACTTCATGGGCATTTACCTTGAAATCATTTTCAATGACCTTTTCAGCCAGCTGCGCATCATTTTCTGTCAACGAGAGAATGGCATTACGTATTTGTTCTTCAACCAATCCGCCCATGGCCAGTACATGATTGCGTATTTTTTCGAGCTCGGCATCGAATTGTTGTGATATATGATGACCTTTATTGTCCATGCTGGATTTCCTCTTTATATTTACCCATACCGGCCTGTAATGTAATCTTCTGTCTGTTTTTTTCGTGGGTTGGTAAAAACCCGGTCAGTGTCGCCAAATTCGATCAGCTCGCCCATATACATAAATGCGGTGTAATCCGAGACGCGTGCGGCCTGTTGCATGTTATGCGTGACGATCACAATAGTATATTGGTCTTTGAGCTTATTGATAAGCTCTTCAATTTTCAATGTGGAAATCGGATCAAGGGCCGAAGCGGGTTCATCCAGAAGAAGTATTTCAGGTTCAATGGCAATGGCGCGTGCGATAACAAGCCGTTGTTGCTGGCCGCCGGATAGTCCCAGGGCGCTGTCGTGCAGGCGGTCCTTGACCTCGTTCCACAGGGCGGCGCTTTTAAGGGACTTTTCCACGATTTCGTCCAGGGTTCTTTTTTTCTTCATGCCTTGCAGGCGCAGGCCATAGGCGACGTTTTCGTATATTGATTTGGGAAACGGGTTGGGTTTCTGGAATACCATGCCGACACGGCGTCTCAGTTCTGCGACATCGACAGCCCGATCCAGTATGGTTTCATTATGAATTGTAATCTCACCTTCAATACGACAGGTATCCACGAGATCATTCATGCGATTAAAACAGCGTAACAGTGTCGATTTTCCACAGCCGCTGGGACCGATAAAGGCCGAGACACGTTTTTCCGGAATGCTCAGGTTGATGTTTTGCAGCGCCTGTTTTTCTCCATAAAACAGATTGAGGTCCTTTGTCTCAATGCAGAGTGTTTCATTTTCCAGTTTACGGGACTGTGGCTTTCGTCCCAGCGCATCAAGATTAACGCCGTGTGTCATCGTTGTATTTGAGTTCATTTGTTACTTTCTCGCTAGTTCTCAAGTGCCTTGTATTTTTCACGTAAATTATTACGTATCCAAATGGCGGCAAGGTTCAGGAAAATTATAATGATAACTAAAAGTAATGCGGTCGCATAAACCAATGGTCTGGATGCTTCGACATTCGGGCTTTGGAAACCAACATCATAGATATGAAAGCCCAGGTGCATAAATTTTCGTTCCAGATGCAGGAATGGGAAATCACCATCCAGGGGTAAGGATGGCGCAAGTTTGACGACACCAACAAGCATCAAGGGTGCCACTTCGCCTGCAGCCCGTGCGACCGCCAGTATCAGTCCCGTCATCATGGCCGGCGTGGCCATGGGTAACACTGTTCGCCATAAAGTTTCGGCCTTGGTGGCGCCCAGCGCAAGACTGCCTTCACGAATAGCGCGCGGGATGCGCGATAAACCTTCCTCCGTTGCGACAATCACCACGGGTACCGTCAGAATAGCCAGTGTTAATGATGACCATAAAATTCCAGGTGTACCAAACGTGGGTGCCGGCAAGGCTTCAGGGTAAAACAGCTGGTCAATATTGCCGCCAAGGAAATAGACGAAAAATCCAAGACCGAAAATACCGTAAACGATGGAAGGTACACCTGCCAGGTTATTAACCGCGATACGGATGATACGGATGACCGCGCCTTGTTTGGCGTATTCACGCATATACACAGCCGTCACCACGCCAAAGGGTGTTACCAGGATAGACATGATAATGACCATCATGACGGTACCGAATATGGCTGGAAAAATACCGCCTTCCGTGTTGGCTTCGCGTGGTTCATCGGAAATGAATTCCCAGGCGCGTGACAGGTAGACACCGGTGCGTTGCAAGACAGACATGTCGTTGGGTTTGTAAGCGCGAACTATTTTCGATAGCGGAATTTCAATTTGTTTTCCGTCCATGATCTCCGCAACCAGTTGGTCGCGATTAATCTCCTGGTATAACGACGCCAGTTCTGTTTGTAGCTCACTGAATTGTTGTTTGAATACGTCTTCGGCAGATTTGATACGGTTTAATGCTTGCGGTTTTTTATTATTGTTTAGTTCAAGCTGCCGCCTGTCGAGGCGCAGCTGTTCGAGTTCATAATTGATGGAGCCAATTTTATGTTTCTCGATATCACGAATTTGTTCCTGTATTTCTTCTACTCGATTCAGGCGCTCTGTTAGCTCATCCCAGCTCCTGGTATCATTTGAGACAATCTGCCCGTTTTGTTTTATCGATTTCAGGTAACCATAAAAATTACCCCATTCACGGCGTTCCAACACTACGATGTCTTGCGGCAGATGTTGTTTGCTCATGTAAGGTGCGAGCAACCATCTGAAATCACTGCCCAGCACATCACGATTACCCGTTTTAATCAGGTGGCGTGTGACCCATGGTTTATCATATTCAATTTCGATGCCGGCTTCATGCAGAACCTCCAGTGATACTTCGGCTGTTTCATTGATTTCACCTACAACACGTTGTGATGCCTTGCCTGGAAGGGTGTAATCGAACTCAATAACGGGTGATGGCCAGAAATGGCCCATGCCGCGGACGGCAATCATAATGAGCAGGCCGAACACCATGATCAGGCTCAGGCTGACCGCAGCGGCATTGAGCCATATCCACGGGGTGCCGCTATCGAACCAGTTTTTTATTGTCTTGCTCACGTTATTTTTTCTCTTAAATTTTATAAAGTGCTGTATTTGGTTCTTAATCGCTGCCGTATAACTTCAGCAATTGTATTAAAGAAAAAGGTAAAGACAAACAGTACCAGCGCAGCCAGAAACAGCACACGATAATGTGTGCTGGCAACTTCTGACTCAGGTATTTCGACGGCGATATTTGCAGACAGGGTACGCATGCCCTGGAAAATGCTGAAGTCCATGACAGGTGTATTGCCGGTGGCCATGAGTACGATCATGGTTTCACCCACTGCACGGCCAAAACCAATCATCACGGCAGAAAAAATACCCGGGCTGGCCGTCAAAAGAACAACTTTTACCAGGGTTTGCCACTGTGTTGCACCCAATGCCAGCGAGCCATTGACCAGGTGTTTGGGGACTGAAAAGATGGCGTCCTCCGTGATGGAAAAAATAGTCGGGATGACAGCAAAACCCATGGCCAGTCCCACGACGAGAGAGTTTCGTTGGTCAAAAGGAATGCCCATTTCATTGGACAGCCACGAACGTATGTCATTGCCAAAAAATGTCTGTTCGATTACCGGGCTTAGTGAAAAAGAAACATAGCCAATAATTAATATAATCGGTATTAATAATGCCGCCTGCCAGCCTTCCGGTACGAAGAGTTTGATCTGTTGCGGCAACTGTTGCCAGGCAAAGGCGAATAGCAAGATAGCCGGGGGGCCAAAAAGCAGAAACGTCATAATACCGGGCAGGTTATCTTCAAGAACCGGTGCGAGCCATAGTCCGGCAAGGAAGCCGAGAATGACGGTTGGCAAAGCTTCCATGATTTCGATACTTGGTTTAACGATACTGCGCATGCGTGGCGCCATGAAATGTGCGGTAAATATTGCGCCCATAATAGAAATCGGGATTGCAATGAGCATGGCATAAAATGCGGCTTTTATTGTGCCAAATGTAATCGGTACCAGGCTGAATTTGGGCTCAAAGTCATTACTGGCCGAGGAAGATTGCCAGACATAGTCTGCTTCCGGGTAGCTTTCGTACCAGACTTTGCTCCATAGAGCGGACCATGATATTTCCGGGTGTTCGTTGTCAACCGAATAAAAGTGAAACTGATTGTCTTCGTCCTGTAATAGCAGGGCATTGTCACGTGGTGAAACCGCGACTTGAGTGATTTTTTTATCGGTGACGGATGAGGTTAATAATGTGCGGTTTGCCGTGGTGTGGTAGATACCAATTTCACCATTGTCGCTGGCGGTTATAAAACCTTTACGATAATATTCCGGCGCAATTTTTGTGATGCCTGAACTTGTCTGGAAAGAGCGGATCCGGGTCAGTTTCTCTTTGCCTGTGGCATCCCTGACGGGAAACCATTGTGAAACATCGCCTCCGGATGTGCCGATCAACAGCGAGATATCGCCAGCCAGAAAATTAAATGATGTGATGGTTTCGCTTGCAGTGCTGGCCTGTAATGTTTGTATTATTTCAGGTTCAGATACATCACTTATGTCATAGACGCTGATGTGGCCTTCTTCGTTAGCGGTATAAAGAAGACTCTGTTCCTTATCAAGCAATAGAAAATTTATTTTCGACTCGGGGTAGGGTAGCTCTGATATCTCACGCTCATAACTGACTTCATCATCAAGCAAGGATGATTCTTTGGTGAAAGTAACAAGTAACAAACGATTGTCTTCGGTAGCGACTGCCATGACGAGCGCGTCTTCGCCATCCTGTATAGCAATTTTTGAAATTACCTGTTGCGAATCATCCAGTTCAATACTTTCTTCACCCATGGGGTAGGAAATGAAGGGGGATATAACGCGCGTATCACCGTTAAACGTAATCTTGTATTCGTGTTTGAACACCCGGGCATGACCGTTTGACAAGCCCAGAGCCAGTAATGACTGATCGACTTCGCTTGCCGCAATGCTCTTGATGTCCTGGCCGGACAAGTCCAGGGATATTTTGTTGACGAGTTCGCCATTATGAGTATTGAAAAAATTGATATTACCGTCATCCGTCACCTGCATGGCTATTTCAGCCTGTTCTTCCATGGCGATATACAAGGTCTGCGCGTCGCTATCCGTTTTATAGCGGGCAACCGGGTGGATGTCTGCGCCGATAAACATCGGCAATACAACATAGAGTAGATAGAAAAAAATTAATACAATTGTAATGATGACGCTGATGCCACCAAACGCGATGATATGACGTGCCGCCTGGTCCTTGAACTTCCTGAGTCGATTATGTATCTGCCCGGGGTGTTTGAATGAGGAAGGCGAAGAAGATGTGCTGAGATCACTATTTTCCATGCGTTAATGATATCGCTGGAGTATGACAGTTTTGTTACAAGGCTGAGAATGCGTGGAAAATAAACAAAAAAGCCCCATGTGGGGCTTTTTTAACTCATAATGGCATCCTTGCCGATTTTAGAGATTTTATTTAAGTAAATTGAGGGTTTTATCCACTACTTTCTTTGGTAAAGGGATATAGCCATCTTTTACAACCACTTTCTGTCCAACTTTGGAAAGTACCATGGTGATGAACTCTCTTTCCAGCGGAGCCAGTGGTTTATTAGGGTGCTTGTTCACGTAGACATAGAGAAAGCGTGATAATGGGTATGTGCCATTAAGTGCATTTTCCGGTGTCGCTGCAATAGGCGGCTTACCCGCTTTTTTGGTTAGAGCGATGGCTTTAACGCCCGATGTTTTGTAACCAATACCTGAGTAGCCAATTCCATTCAGTGATGTGGTAACTGACTGGACCACTGAAGCAGAACCGGGTTGCTCGTTAACCGTGTTTTTGTAATCACCTTTGCACAGGGCTTTTTTCTTGAAATAACCATAGGTGCCTGATACAGAATTACGGCCATATACCTGGATGCCACGATTTTTCCATGCGCCAGTCAGATCCAGGTCACCCCATTTGGCGATGTCTTTATCATGTTTACATTTACGTGTAGAAGAAAAAATCGCATCAACTTCAGCAATTGTCATGCCATTGACCGGGTTGTCCTTGTTGACATATACAGCCAGGGCATCGATGGCAACAGGAATAGCGATTGGTTTGTAATTATATTTTTCCTCAAACGACTGTAATTCCTTGTTTTTCATTTTGCGGCTCATTGGGCCCAGGTTGGAAGTACCTTCAGTCAAGGCGGGCGGTGCTGTTGATGAACCTGCTGCCTGGATCTGAATGTTGACGTTTGGATAAAGCCGTTTAAATTCTTCGGCCCATAAGGTCATGAGGTTTGCCAGTGTGTCTGAACCTACGCTTGACAGGTTACCGGATATGCCACTGGCTTTATTATATTTCGGTAGATTTTTGTCTAGCAGGTCTGCTGCAAATGCTGTCGTAGTACTGAAATACATTAATATTAAAAAGAAAGTATTTCGTGTCGAAATTTTCATATTAAAATAACTCCTGAGTGCTCATTAAAAATAAGGTCATTAACCATATAACTGGGCCTAATCTTGGACTTCGTTTATTACAAGTTTATGACAATAGTGCGACATTTTTGTGATGTTCGGAATGTGTCCAGGTTAACTGTTTGATTTAAGCCGCGATTGTCCGTAGGTTGGAGTGAGCGTAGCGAAGCCCAACATGCCGGGGTTGATATAGGCTCCGCTGTTGGACTTCGCTGCGCTCACTCCAACCTACGAAAGACTGTTGTTCTTTTTTGCTGTGTGGATTGCCGTTTATTTTTCAGGCGTTGTCAAGATCACGCGTGGGTTGCATTTCAAGTGTTCGTTCCGCCGGGACCTCGCAGCGAACAGTGCTGCCCTCCCCCAGTTTGCTTTGAATAATTAATTTTCCATCATGGCGTTCCAGTGTATGTTTGACGATGGCGAGACCCAGACCGGTTCCGCCTGATTCGCGTGAGCGATCTATATCAACACGATAGAAACGTTCTGTTAAATGAGGGATATGTTGTGGCGGGATGCCCTGGCCGTTGTCGGTGACGCTGAATACGGCATGGTTGTTGTCTTTGGTCCAGCTTATTTCGACAGTGCCATTCTCTTGAGTATATCGGACAGCATTGTTGATCAGGTTTGAGAACACACTTTGTAGCTCATCGCGATTGCCGTACAGGTGAAGTTTTTCATCCTGATTTAAGGTGATTTTCTGATTTTTATTTCCGCCGACAAATTTTGCAGCATCTTTTAATTCGAGTAGCATGGCCGGTACGTTGATATCGTTGCTATGAGTGTCAGTAGGCTGTGTTTCCAGTTTTGATAAGGCCAGCAAGTCTGTAACAAGTCGTTCCATGCGGTTTGCTTGCTCATGCATGGTATGCAATGATTTATGGATGATATTGATGTCTTTAACATTCTGTAATGTCTCCAGGTAACCTGATAATACTGTTATCGGTGAGCGCAATTCATGGGAGACATTGGCGACAAAAAGACTGCGCATTTCTTCCAGTTTTATGACATGGCTGACATCACGGCACATAATGAGTTTCTGGCTGCTGCCAAACGGAATAACTTGCAGTGATATCATTATTTCCGGATTGTTCGGGGAGGGGATAATGATGGTTTTACCGAAGTCATTTTTTCTTAAATATTTGTCAAATTTAGGGTGGCGAATCAGGTTGCTGATGGGTTGACCTTCATCCTGCGGGTGATTAATACCAAGTAATTTGTGCGCAGCCTTGTTTGACCATTCAATTTTGTTGCGTTTGGTGAGGATGGCCATGGCATCAGGTAATGCTGATGCGGCTTCCTGGAAGCGTTTAAGTATATTTGTTAATTTGGCGCGATTGCTGCCAGTCTGTTTTTCCAGTTGGTATATTTCATTAAATAATTCACCCCAAAGTCCGGATGCTTCAGGCACATCGCTGTTTCCCTGGTCTGTTATCCAGTTGTATAAACGATGCTGGTTACGTAGAAAAAATATTATATATAATAGCAGGGTGACAGAAATGAAAAATAATGGCATGCCCACTATCAGGCCTGCAATTGCGGCGCCTGTAATATACGCAATCAATTTCCAGATTTCTTGTTGCAGATAAGGATGCATTTATGATTGTGATGAAAAACGATAACCTGATCCACGGACAGTCTGGATCAGTTTGTCATAATCGCATGGTTCAAGTGCCTTTCTAAGGCGACGGATATGAACGTCTACCGTGCGTTCCTCGACATATATGTTATCTCCCCAGACATTATTTAGCACCTGTTCACGACTATATACACGCTCCGGATTTTCCATAAAAAATCTCAGGAGTTTAAATTCAATAGGCCCCAGGTTGATGGTCTGATTGTTTGCCAGTACCCGGTGTGAGTTTGCGTCCAATGATAATCCTTTAACTGACAGAATATTTTGAGTGTCAGTTTTCATTGATCTTCTGAGTAATGCGCGGATACGCGCCAGCAGTTCTTTAGTTGAAAAGGGTTTTTTCAGGTAGTCATCAATGCCGCTGTCGAGACCGCGTACCATATCCTCTTCTTCTGCTTTTGCCGTTAACATTATTATGGGGATGCTATTTGTGTCCTTGTTGCGGCGTAGTTTGCGTGCGAAATCAATACCACTGATACCGGGCATCATCCAGTCCAGTAAAATCAGAGCGGGATGGTTTTCGCGGATGAGCTCCTCGGCTTTGTGCGCATTACTGGCTTGTATGCAATGATAATTATCCTGATCCAGCGCAAGGCAAATCATTTCGCGGATCGCATGTTCATCATCGACAACCAATATATATTTATTGTCAGGCAAATTGTTCACGTTTTATTATTTAAGCAAAGTAATATTACAGTTTTGTGACAGGGTTACGTTCGCGAGTTTATTTTATATTACAGTATTATGACAGGCTAAGGTTTACTTTTAGAGTGGATGTGGATATTTCGTTGTTTGCAGGGGTAATGTTTGCTCTGGGGCGTGTAAATAGCCTTTTTATAAGGTGATTTTATCTTCTGGCGTCTCTTACGTCATATATGCTGGCAGCACACTCGGCTTTTTCGTCCAGTGGGTAGGTAGACGCTTCGAGCACATATTCATGGCGATGTGCCAGCGTAATTTCG
Source organism: Gammaproteobacteria bacterium (assembly GCA_030610155.1). Taxonomy (GTDB): domain Bacteria; phylum Pseudomonadota; class Gammaproteobacteria; order SG8-11; family SG8-11; genus JAADIM01. Next base: position 4,260 of record JAUWSG010000016.1, on the reverse strand, counting down.
ATTTTATTATCATAAGAATAACTTTCTTCTTCATAAGCTTCATCAAAAGCGGTGTGGCAACGTGTGACAACGGTGTATGTTCCGGGTGGAATTTCATATAGCCGGGCAACTTGTGTTATTTTTATGCCGTTTAGCTCAACAGGTAAAACGCTGGTGCGATAGCCATTTTCCACTGTTTCAATCATTATTCTTAATATCGCTTTATTTTCTTTTGTCACGCCTCTGAAAGTGATTGTATCGTTATGTATGCCCACAATCAGGTCGGGTGACTTTATTGAAGCTGTTGTATCAACAATGCGTTGTTTGACCGCGGGGCTGGCGCTATCTATATCTGCTGTTGGAGTGGGCGCTGTGTTCATCGCAGGTTTATCAGGGATTATCTGAGTGCTAGCAGGTTTATGAGGGATGATCTGAGTACTAAGAGGTGTTTCTTCAGCGGGTATCATTTTAGCGATTGTCTTATTAGAATCTGTATCAGTGCTGGCGCTAGTGCTAGCATTAGTGTCAGAAACTTCATCCTGGTTGTCTTCTGAAAAATCCAGGTCATGGTCTGGCGGCAATTTTATATGGTTATTGAGGTCGGCCTCAAAACCACCTGTTAACAGTTTGAGTTTATAAATCGGGTTTCTTATTTTTGTTTTTGTAATACTCTCGGCAGCAATAATTGTTTTTCGTTGAGGCTCTTTTTCAGGCGCAGGGCTTTCTTTTACTGTCGGTGTTTTATTGCGGCTGGTGTTAACGTCGGCTTGTTGTTGTGGCTTTGTTATTGCTTCTACCACTGGCACTGGCAGCGGTTTTATATCGTTATCGATATTAGTGTTAACCGGCGCTTTAGTTGTTTTTCTGGGAAATGCATCTACATAGTCAATTTTTTTATTTTTACTTGTGGTTGCAGGCGAGATATTTTTTGGTTGCTCTTTTCGTTTTGAGGTTTCTCTCATCTGTTTTTTTGTGATTTTTTTGTTACTGCTCAATACGCCTACAAGTTCATTTACATCTATATTGACTCGAGTGCCGGGTGACCTGGATGATCGGCTGCTGGGAGCTTGACTAGCAATATTTTCAGGTCGTGATATTGGTGCAGACCGGGATATTGGTGTGACCTCAATCTTGCCAGTTGACATTTCAGCTTTGAATTCAGTTGCTTGAGGTGGTTCTACTTTTGCTACGGGCGTCACTTTGACAGGGGTGTTGTCCGCGACACTGCTGGCAAAATTAACAGGTGGCCTTACCTGTTGAAGTGGTGTTGCATTTCCGGTTACCTTGTTTATAAGATAAGTGGCTGAAGTTGTTTTAGCAGATGAATGGTGCGTGAGTGTTACCTGCCACTCTTTTCCCATGTTCTTTATAGACGGAGAGAGTTGTTCCTCTGAAGTGGTTTTGAATGTTTTATCCAGATAAGCATGATAAACAGCAGTGGTGACAGCTTCTTCTTTATTGATCCCATTTATGGGGTCAATGTCATAATATTTTTCTTGTATATTATTCAGTCCTGACGCACAGCTAATTACAACTAGTGACAAGAATGATATTAATAAGGATCTTAACATTACCGACAACATTCCAATTAAGATTTATTTGCTTGAGCAAGATATTCTATGGTGAGTCCAGCTCCAGGAGTTCATGTCTGGAAGGATAATTATTTGCGAGTCTGTGTGAGTGTTTGAGTTAATCACTGGTTTCTTTAACTTGTCCATCTTTTTTGCTGACCAGATAAGAAACATTAATGTTTACATTTTCTGTTTTAGAGATAATTCGGAATTTCCAATTGTCTTTTAACTCTTCCGGCTTGCGTTCAATATAGACTGAGCCTGATTTTTCAAAAGCACTTTGTTTGTATTGAAAATAATAATCTGCAATCGCAATGGCTTCTTGCGCATTAATACCGTCGACTCGATCAACATCCAGATAGGCACGATTGGTGAATTCAGCTTTTGATGTGCAACTTATTATCAGCAGGGTGATGATTAAAATTAAAATCTTTTTCATGCGTTGTCCATCAATGGATTTAATTTCTGAATGTCCTTATATTATCGTCCAGATTAGCCATTCGCTGTAGAGTTTTTTTAAAATACCACAGGCAGGATCAATATTCGGTTAATTTACACGGGTAACCTCGCTCACTATATGAATAAGCCGAATCAGCCGATTTTGTTTCATGTAAGGTGCTGATTATATGGTGTTTATTAATTTTCTGATATGACCGATATAGGCCATTAAGAGAAGATAAAGTGGTATGAAAAGGGGCCATGAAGGACTATAACGATATTGAGCTTGTTATTAAATCACGTATACCTCTGATTGTTATCGAATCACATGAAGAGATACGTGTCGTTGATATGTTGCGCCAGATCGCCATCAACATCGGTAAACCTGTATTTAAATGGAGTATTACCGAGGGCCTGGAACGTATCGATCGTAAAATGGCGCCACAAAAACACAATTCCGAACCAACCGATGTGTTAGGCCACATTAAGGCCGTCAAGAACCCTGGTTTGTATATATTGACAGACTTTCATCCCTACCTGGATGAGCCTGTTCATGTGCGTTTATTAAAAGACATTGCGATTGCGTATGAACAAACCGCGCATACTATTGTATTGGTGAGCCATCAGATAAAGATTCCAGCGGAGCTGGCCAAGTTCTCGGCCCATACTCAACTGGCACTACCAACAAAAGACCACCTGGACCGCATGGTGCGTGATGTGGCAAGAGAATGGGCGGAGGAGAACAGAGGGCAATCGGTCAAGACGGACCCGAAAACGCTGGGTATGCTGGTCAATAATTTGTCCGGTCTGACCATTCGAGATGCAAAGAGACTGGCACGGAATGCGGTATATGATGATGGTGCGATTACGCAAAGTGATTTACCGAATATCACAAAAGCAAAATATAATTTACTTAGCCAGGATGGTGTGCTGAGCTTTGAATATGATACTGCACGTTTTTCGGATATTGGTGGTTTTATCAAGTTAAAGAGATGGTTGACGGAACGGCGGGATGTTTTTTATGGGAAAAAAGAAGTGCAACATCTTGATACGCCTAAAGGGGTGATGCTACTGGGTGTGCAAGGTTGTGGGAAAAGTCTGGCGGCCAAGGCGGTGGCTGGAACCTGGGGTGTGCCATTGTTACGGCTCGACTTCGGTACCTTGTATAACAAATTCCATGGGGAAACTGAACGCAACTTGCGTGAGTCATTAAAAACAGCCGAAGCCATGATGCCCTGTGTTTTGTGGATAGATGAGATTGAAAAGGGCATCGGGACCAGTGATAGCGATGGCGGGACGTCACGCCGGGTGCTGGGCACCTTGTTAACATGGATGGCAGAAAAGAAATCTGCCGTGTTTATTGTTGCAACCGCGAATGATATTGAAGCGCTCCCGCCTGAGCTTGTCCGCAAAGGCCGTTTTGATGAAATATTTTTTGTTGATTTACCTGATGAACGTGTGCGTGAGACGATATTTTCTATTCATCTTAAAAACCGTGATCTTGACCCGCAAAAATATGATGTTAAAAAATTAAGTACTGCAGCAAAAGGATTTTCCGGTGCGGAAATTGAACAGGCAGTTGTTTCTGCTTATTATTCTGCTCATGCGCAGGATGCTGAATTGGCGATGATGCATCTGCTGGATGAAATCAGGCAGACTCGGCCTCTGTCGATTGTGATGGCTGAAAAAATTGATTACCTGAGAAACTGGGCGGCAGACAGGACTGTGCCTTGTGACTGAGTATTTGCACATCCTTAATCCAGGCATAAGAAATCTCTGGTTAAGTTATGGTAAAAGTAAGATACTGCTATTCACCGGCTGCCTTGCGCTGCAAAATGCTCGAATGTGATTATGTTAAAAAAATGGGAATATTGATCAAAACGTTCACTGCTTTTTATTTGGCCTTATTAGTCCTGTTGCCTGCGAACGGAATTTATGCGGCCACTGGAACAGCTTCAAATGTAAAGGTCGCACGCGCGCAGTTTACAACCGCAATTAAAAACCGCGAACCCGTTGATCAAGTCGTGTTATTGGGCAACGATGTGCCGGAAGTATATTATTTTACTGACCTGAGGCATTTGAACGGCAAGACCATCACGCATCGTTGGGAATTTAACGGCGACGTGGTAAAAGACATACCCCTTAAAGTAGAGGGACCACGTTGGCGCACACAATCACGTATGTTGCTTGACCCAAAAATGCTCGGAAAGTGGACTGTCCTGGTGCTGGATCAAACAGGCCTGGTGCTCAAGGCCACCATGTTTGAATATGT